>CAWUMH010000065.1:0-9418 GCA_963923565.1 uncultured Alphaproteobacteria bacterium | reverse complement strand
TTGCAATCATCACTTACAGGTTTTTGCCCTCTAGCAATGATTCTTAAAACTGTTGGCGTGAAGCCCGGCGCCGCATTCTAAACGATAAGGAGTGAGATCCATCATGATCAAGATCGCAACACTCATATTCGCTATTGTCGGCACAACACTCGCGGGGATCATTATCACGGCGATGTTGACAGTTCCCGGCCTTGTCGATGGCAAGCCGCTTATGATCATCGCGGGTGCAGTCGGCGGTTATGTGTTTGCGATCCCTGTATCTCTGATCATCGGCAATATGATCCGTAAACAGGACGGTATGTCCGCTTAACATCGGGGTGAATGGAATATGGCTAAAAATGTCGGAGCATTGGATCGCGTTTTGCGCATCGTTCTTGGCCTCATACTCATAGCTTACGCGTTTATGCTCGGGATGCCGGATACGGGATGGAACTGGGTTGGATGGATCGGCGTAATTCCGCTTATCACAGGTCTTCTTGGCAATTGTGCGCTTTATAGCCTTGTTGGAATCAATACCTGCTCGAGGAAGAGCTAAAATTTCTAAGTGGCGCGAGGATCACTCCTCGCGCCTTTTTCTTGACATGCATAAAAAACGAGACGCTGGCGTCAGAAACTGATGGCGCATTTTTTGGAGGGTAACATGACCAAGATCGTTGTTGTCGGCGCAGGTATTGGCGGCGTTCCAGCCGCTTATGAACTTAAGGAATTGTTGGGTAAAAAAGCCGACATCACGGTTGTATCCGATCATGATTATTTTCAATTCGTGCCATCCAATCCTTGGGTCGCGGTCAAATGGCGAAAGCCTGAAGAGATTAAGATTCATCTTCCAAACGTATTCGGGAAACTCGGCATCAATTTTTATTCATGCGGCGCCAAACATATAAAGCCCCATGAGAATCGTGTCGAATTAAATGATGGCTCTATCCTTTCTTATGATTACCTGGTCATAGCGACGGGACCAAAGCTTGCATTTGACGAAATTGAAGGTTTGGGTCCGCAAGGTCATACAAAATCCATTTGCCATGTCGATCACGCCGCAGCAGCGAGCGATAAATGGGAAGAATTCTGCGCCGCCCCCGGTCCAATTGTGGTCGGCGCGGTACAAGGCGCATCCTGCTTCGGACCCGCATATGAATATGCGCTGACTATGGTCACCGATTTACGCAAGCGGAAGATCCGCGACAAAGCACCCATGACCTTTGTTACATCCGAACCCTATATCGGCCATCTGGGCCTTGGTGGCGTTGGCGACACAAAGTCGATGCTTGAATCGATCTTCCGTGACCGTGATATCAAATGGATCACCAATGCGAAGATAGACAAAGTCACAGAGACAAGCGTCGAAGTGACTGAAGTCAATGAAGACGGTTCGGTGAAAAAAACCCACTCGCTGCCGCAGAAATTTGCTGCCTTCATTCCAGGCTTCCGTGGTGTAGAATGCCTCAAAGATTCGGAAGGGAAATGGATAGAAGGTCTCACCAATCCGCGTGGTTTCATTCTTGTCGACCAGCATCAGCGCAACCCAAAATATCAAAATATTTTTGCTGTTGGTGTTTGCGTTGCCATTCCCCCCTTCGAGCCAACGCCTGTTCCCTGTGGTGTGCCGAAGACGGGCTATATGATTGAGAGTATGGTGACAGCGACAACACATAACATCGCCGAGCTCGTTGAGGGTAAGGAGCCCACCCATCTCCCGACGTGGAATGCCGTCTGTCTTGCCGATTTCGGCAATTCGGGCGTTGCCTTTGTTGCGCTTCCGCAAATTCCGCCCCGTAATGTCAACTGGTCTTCACAGGGCTACTGGGTGCACCTCGCCAAAATCGCATTTGAAAAGTATTTCCTGCGTAAGATTCGCAAAGGCTCGAGCGAACCGACTTATGAACGCGTCATGATGAAAATGGCTGGCATTGTACGTCTGAAGGCTGGAGCAAAAGCGTAACCGAAGACAATTGGACGCAGTGGCTAAGGTTCAATCTCGTCGTTCACGCAGCGAACAACATTTTTTGACGGGTGCCACGGAAATCGAGCAAATTTTCTACAGACCGCAAATTTGGATTTGGTGGGACAATTGAAAATAAAAATTCAATAATATCGGGTCGAATATTGTGTCCCCCTTATCACTAACCTATTGAATTCATGAAGATTGCATCGCCCGTTCCGGGGCACCATAATCCTGTTGCTAATGAGCTTTCGGGGCGGCACCAAAACAGCTTAACATTTCTTATTTTTCGAGTGCCGTTCCGTCTCAAGACGTCGAACAGTGGCTATAAATTCGTTCAAGGGTTCGACATAATCATCATCACGATAGACAAAAACGACTTCAAGATTCAAATCGCGAAATTCTGCAATATCCAATCTGGCAAGATCATTCGCACTTAACTCATCAGCGATAACTTCATAAGGCATGATTGCAATATGATCACTTGATTTGATCAAATCGATCATCTGCCGAAGACCGTCAACCTGCGTTGCCGACATCAACCACGCTGGATCAGCCTTGAACTGATCAATATCAAAATGTCCTGATTCAAGAATTCTCATCAAAACTGGAAAATTGTAATCTCCAGCAAGCGGATAATTTTGGAGGTCTGAGATATTCAGACCATTCAGCTTCGTTAAAGGATGATCAGTCCGGCAAATAAAATATGCGCGCCAAATTCCGAGCCTTTGAATTTTTACACCCTCAGGAGTTGGTGGCAACAAAACACGCATCGTAATCCCGACGTCAATCTCATTACGAAGAATGCGTCGATAGAGATACAGAAGATCATGATCGATCGTGACCGAAATGTCGGAATGCTGATGTGCAATTTGTCTGACGGCTTCATTTATCCAGAGATGGCAACTTCTCATCCCTGCCGCGATACGAAGAGAATTCCGCTTCGGTTCTGTTTGGGCTTCGAAAGTTTTTTCAGCGAGGTCAATTTTTGTTGACTCAACTTCATACAGAATTTGGCTACCATATTTCAAAAAGGGAATCACAAATTTGGTCGGCACCAAGCCGGCCTCGGAGCGATTGAATAAAACGACATCGAGGCTCTCTTCAACAGAGCGTATGCCTCTCGCCAAGACGAGAGCCGATATGCCTAACACCTTTGAAGCCGCACTGATGGATCCGAGTTTTGCTACAGCTTCGACCATCTCGATCTTATTGAGTTGCAGGTCAAAAGGGCTAGATTTTTGTTCAACATTCATTTGACCAACATGATTTATCAAGAATAGTCTCGAAAAACATAAATTCAAATATGCTCACGATCATCCCGCCGTTGTTGAAACAGAATCAAGAGATCGATGTTCATCTTTCACAATCACCGGACAATCCCCAGCGTGATATCCCTAAACTAAACCAAATATATCAGATTCTGGATTTGTTTAAAGTCGGGCCGATGCATTTTCTGAAGGTCGTTTAGGAGCGCCAAAGGTACCGGACGGCTTAGCCGCCCCGCCGTAAAAATAGCCATGATCCCCCGCAGCCTGATCGGACCAGTATAGGGCCGGCTGCCTGAGCCTAACAGGCTCTTCCCTTTGGTATGGCCGTGACCGCCGAAATCAAAGCCGGAGAACGTCGCTTGCTTGATTACTCCCTGTCGCCTTTGACAGAGGTCTCCATCGCAGGCCATAAAAGAGCGATAGTCAGCTCTGCAAATCATCGACGTGAAAGATATAAAGGCGATTTGATTCATCCAACGCGGGAGTTCTGGACGGGTATTTTCCAATCACGCGAAATATTAGTTCAACCTCTATCGCATCACCCCAGCCTTCAATCAGCAGAACCTGACCACCATCCGCTTGGCAGATCCAAATTGTCGGTGTTATGTCTGCGTTTAGGTGGTCAAGAGCATTCTTAACCTGCCAGCAAATCAATTGCTGAACTTCAGTAAAACTTGGTTCAACCAAATTGTTTTTCAATTCAACAGCACGATCGCTTCCAATTTGATCGACGATTTTTAACCAATTTACTGGATTATCGATTCCGCGGAGTAAATGACTATCACGTCGTAACCCAATACCGACTACTTCACCAAAATCAGTAACAAGTTCATAAAGAAGATTTTGTGATAGTGCTTCAGCCATATGGCTCAATCTACAGGCTCAATAATATAATTCTAGATCAAAATTGCCCGGAACAATAAATAATCGCAGGAAAAGTTGCCGTCCAAGCCCAAACAAAGCGATTGAGACCAAAAAAGCGAAAAACCAAAATATGGAACCCGAACGCGATCATACAGAAATACACTGCCAATTGCTGATCGATGAGGACGAGGGGAAAGGAGATTTCCCAGAGTATAAATGACCAAGACGCCAGAATTGCAATCACAGGCTTTCGAAAGAGTGAGTGATCAGAGAGCGGTCCATAAAGTCCGCCATCAAGAAAATAAGTAAGTGCTGTTCCCTTTCGCCAATGGCTATTTAATAGCTTCACGACTCCCGACATGAAATAGGACGTAACGGAGTGAATCGTTACATACCAAAGCGCTGCAGTCCACGCCTGGGCTTCATCGACAAAATAAGAGGCTGTTACCACAATAAGCTGGCCCGTTACGGTAACAACTGTCATGAAATCGCTACCGCCGTTAAAGGCGCCGCGCCACCGAATAAGAAGAATGATCGTACTTAAAAAAAGAAAAATGCCAGAGAATATATTTACACCCCAAAAAAGGCTTAGGACAAATATAAGCCGAAGCACGAGATGGATTAAGTGAACGGAGTCACTAAAAACAAAATCGAAAAATCCGCGTAGGAGCTTATTCGTATGAGAAAGATCTCCGCGCTGTATCGACCAGGCCCATTTTGTCCTGACATCAGACGAGTTTGAGAGTGATAAAAATTCTATAGTTTGAATAATAAGGCTCATTGCTAGAAGCGCGGAAAACAATCGATGAGCGATTTCAAGAGACATGACGTATCTCTTTGATGATCGGTGAGACCAATATCACTGACTCGGACTCATCCAAGTTTAGTCCAGGCAACATGCGAACTTCAAATTGATAAGCTTTGATATTAGCTTCATCGACATGACGGAGAATGAAATCGCCCGCAATTTTTTCCGTCAGCATATAGGAGACAAGACCCCCGGCACTTTGAAACTCTGGAAGCGATTGAATATCTAGACACAAATGATCGATTAATGTCTGTTCCGTCATTTGCAGATTATTTTCGGGATTAAAAAAGATATCTGATAATTTGAATGATGCGCGAGGTAAAAACTGAATCCAATCGGTCCACTGCTCATTTTTAAGTAGAGCTCGAACAAAAAGACGCGGTTGATATCCGGGAGCATCAAAAAAGCGCCAGCTTGGGAAAAACCCACGCAAAAGGAAGAGCCAGCGACTTGTCAGATTTTGCCCTCGTCCGGTCAGCGCGAGCACTAGAAGCGCAAGATATAGAGCAAGGATAAATGTCGAAACGCCGAAAACCATTACACACCAGCACACAAGACTTAACTTACGCCGTCGGTAAGGCAAAAGATTAAAAATATGCATAAGGGGAGATGGGGTATCAGCAATATGCAGAGGCTCCGCCTAAGCCACCTTCAACAACAAAATTGCGGTTCTTGTCCATCCACTCTATGGAAGAAGGCCCCGCGCTTTAGATTCCCAGTGTCCATGACGTTCATTCGACGCCTTTTACGACTCGTCAAAATCGCTCTTCAGGCGCTCGTTGCGCTTTTCATCATTAGCCTCATTTGGGGACGGATCTTTCCTCTCCCCTCCACACTGATCATCGGTCAATTCGCAACGGGAACCATTCCGTCGTGGCGGTGGGTGTCTATCGAGACCATCTCGCCCGCCTTAACGAAAGCAGTCATCGCCGCCGAGGACCAGCGTTTCTGTTCGCACTGGGGCGTCGACTTTGTAGAGCTACAATCGGTCTTGTCTGATCGCGGTGGCCCTTCACGCGGCGCTTCTACCCTCTCGATGCAGGTTGCCAAAAATCTCTATCTTTGGCCCAGCCGCTCTTATATCCGCAAAGCACTCGAGCTGCCGCTTGCACTCTTGATCGATCTGCTCTGGGGTAAGAAGCGGGTCATGGAGATCTACCTCAATATCGCTGAATGGGGACGCGGGATTTTTGGCGCCGAAGCCGCCGCGCAATTCTATTTCAAAAAATCCGCTGCCGATTTGACTGCCGAAGAAGCCGCGCGGCTGACAGCAAGTCTGCCTAATCCGATCCGCCGTAATCCCGCCCGCTCGAGCGGAACGGCCGCGCGCGTGGCGGAGAAGGCCTCTGGCATCACAACCGAGACAGCCTGCCTCAAATGGTAAATTATTGAGGCATCGACTCAAATGCACTTTGTAACTCGGGGTGACACCATCGGCTCATATCATAAATCACGTAATTATCTTGTATTTTTACTTTACAAAATTTTCAAACTAGGTCGTTGACGACCTAAATTTGTTTGAATCCCTAAAATTGCAGTGTTAGGCCCGACATCGGCAGCGACGCCTTGACCGTCGTGATGCAGAGGATAATTGCAATGTATGATACCGAGACATGGACAATGTTTGTCCAATCCGCTTCCATTCTTTTGCGTGAAGGGTTGGAAGTTATTTTGATATTGAGCGCATTAATCGCCTATCTTTTGAAATCGGGCGCTCGCCAACATCTCTCATCTCTTTATGTCGGCGCCGCGATCGGCGTAGCGGCAAGCTTCGGCCTCGCGATGATCATCGAGACCTTCTTGGGCGAAGAGCAGAGCGCGCTTCTTGAAAGCGTGATGTTATTATTAGCAGCGGGCTTGATGATTTACGTTTCTGGCTGGCTCTTCGTGAAACAAGATCCACGCGCGTGGCAGTCTTATATCCATACCCATGCGGATCAGGCTTTACAGTCGAAGCAATCCGGCTTCGCCATTGGCGTCCTTTCCTTCTTCTCGGTTATCCGCGAAGGAGCAGAAACGGTTGTCTTCTATCATGCGCTTACAAAGGCCGAGGGCGGATGGACTTCAGCTATCGTCACGGGCTTCGTGGTGGCTGCAATTGGCCTCGCCTTCATCTTTGTTGCCATGCGCTTATTGACTGTAAGATTGCCGCTCCGCCCGCTTTTCATGGTGACATCGGCATTCCTCTTTGTGATGGCATTCCGCTTCCTCGGCGACGGCTTGCATGAACTGCAAGAAGCGCATCTCTTGCCGGAAAGCCCGATCAACATTCCGTCGCTTCTCTATTCAATTGGCTTCCAGAAGACCCTCGAAGCCCTTCTCCCGCAGCTTATCTTGCTTGCTGCAGCCGCTGCAGGTTTTGCTGCCTTTCAATTCAGAAAGACACCAGCGAAATCTTAATCGTCGTGTGTACAGAGGCGAAAAGCTCCGGTCTCGCACTGCGGCCGTCTCCTTTTTCTAGAGGGGGCGGCCTTCATCTTTTACTTGCCAAAAATCCGAATTGGGCCAAAGCTAACGCTCAAATGATGCCGATACTCTTGTGATGGCCATGACCGTTCAGGGTCCAGGCGTAAAGCACTATACGAAATTGAAACTCGTCTCCGGTGACAATGAATAAGCCTTCAAATCGTGCCCAACTCAATGCCTCAGCTTTCAGGTTACCCGCGCTCGATGCCGAGTTTCTTTTGAGCGATTCCACGCGAGGATTACGCTTTCAGCTCGAGTATCAAAAAGCCGAAGAGCACCTTAGACAATGGGGTGTGGCTTCAACGGTTATCGTCTTCGGCTCCGCCCGTGTGAGAGAAGATGATCAAAAGGGGTGGTACCGTGACGCACGCGAGTTTGGACGTTTATGTTCCGAAGAAGGGGGCGCGAAGCTGATTAATCATGGCCCCCGACATAACGTCATAGCCACAGGCGGAGGACCTGGAATCATGGAAGCAGCCAATCGGGGCGCACATGATGCCGGCGCGCCCTCGATCGGACTAAACATCACATTGCCCCATGAGCAAGAGCCAAATGCTTATTCAACACCCGATCTCACCTTCCGGTTTCACTATTTTGCCATGCGCAAAATGCATTTTGCGATACGTGCAGCCGCATTAATTGTCTTTCCGGGCGGATTCGGGACGCTTGATGAGTTGTTTGAAATTTTGACCTTGCGCCAAACCGGTAAAATGAATGGTCACCTGCCGGTTATTCTCTATGACGGAAGTTATTGGAATAAGCTCATCAATTTCAACACAATGGTTGAACATAATATGGTTACGGCGTCAGACTTGTCATTATTTGATTACGCCGACACGCCACGCGAGGCATGGGAAAAGCTGATCAAAAACGGGCTTGAAATTCCCAAGGAGGTTTGATGACCATTCGCCTCACATTTCACGGTGCCGCGCGGAGTGTAACAGGCTCCTGTTATCTCCTCGAAACTGATACAGCAAAAATCCTCATTGATTGCGGGATGTTTCAAGGATCAAAGACAGAGCGTGAGTTAAACTATCGCGCCCTTCCTTTTGAACCTAACCATCTAGATGCTGTATTACTGACGCACGCTCATATCGATCACTCTGGCCTTCTACCAAAGCTGGTCAAACACGGCTTCACAAAGAGTATTCACTGCACGCAAGCCACACGCGATCTCTGCGGCATCATGCTACCGGATTCTGGCTTCATTCAGGAAATGGAAGTGCGGCAACTCAATCCACGACGGTTAAAGCGGGGCGACAAAGAAGTTGAGCCAATTTACACACTTCAAGATGCCCTCACCTCTCTCGATAATTTTGTTGGCCATCCCTATGAAGTCTGGATCAATGTTACGGACCGCATAAAAGCCCGCTTTTGGAATGCGGGCCATCTTTTGGGAAGCGCCTCGATAGAAATTGAAATTGATCGTAAAGGACAGAGACCTCTTCGGCTCTTATTTTCTGGTGATATCGGTCCCGACAACAAAATGCTTCAACCTGATCCGGAGGCACCAAAGCAATTCGATGTTCTGATATGTGAATCGACCTATGGCGGACGAAATCGCTTTGAACGAAGCGAAGAAGCCCGCCGCGAGATTTTAGCGCGTGAAGTTAATGAGGCCGCCCGTCGAAAAGGCGCTCTCCTTATCCCTTCTTTTGCCGTTGAGCGCACGCAGGAACTTGTCACTGATCTCGTTAAATTGATGGACCAAGGCAAAGTGCCATCCGCAACGATTTTCATCGACTCTCCCTTAGCCTCTAAGGCAACAGAAATCTTTTCACGCCATGCTGGCGAACTCCAACAAGGGGCCGATCTCGTTCATGCGTTCACATCACCGAATGTTCAAATGACGGAGTCAGTTGAAGAGTCGAAAGCCCTCGCCCGCTTTTCAGGCTTTCGAATTATCGTCGCAGCTTCAGGCATGTGTGATGCTGGACGCATTCGCCATCATTTGAAAAATCATCTATGGCAAGCTTCGACAACTGTGCTTCTCTCTGGCTTTCAGGCCGAAGGTTCTCTTGGACGCATTCTTCAGGAAGGCGCACGGCAAGTCACGATCATGGGTGAGCA
>CAWUMH010000064.1:0-9494 GCA_963923565.1 uncultured Alphaproteobacteria bacterium | reverse complement strand
GGCTTTAAGATGCGAAGGAGAAGGCGATGCAACAAGGCACCGTCAAATGGTTTAATTCGGAAAAAGGCTATGGTTTCATCCAGCCTGAAGATGGGGGCAAGGACGTATTTGTCCATATCAGCGCGGTCGAGCGTGCCGGACTTTCGGGACTCGCCGAAGGACAAAAAGTCGGCTTTGAACTTGTTGAAAATCGCGGTCGCCAGTCGGCAGAAAATTTAAAGATCGGTTGATCGAAAAAGAGGCGGGTTCACCCCGCCTCTTTTTTTGTGCGCCAGACCAATTTGTGGTTTGGTGCATTTATTATGACAAAATCAGTTTCACTCTCCCCCTTCATCGCCATTATCGGCGCCGGTCCTGCAGGTTTGATGGCCGCCGAGCGGTTATCCTCATTGTCTTATCGTGTTGCGATTTATGATCGTATGCCGATGCCGGGGCGTAAATTTTTGATGGCCGGACGCGGCGGTCTCAATCTCACGCATACAGAACCGATTGATCAGTTTCTTGCGCATTACGGCGAAGCGCGTGACTTCATAACGCCTTTTATCACGGCGTTTCCGCCGGCAGATTTATGCGCGTGGTGTGATTCATTGGGTGAGTCTCATTTCGTAGGCTCAAGCGGTCGGGTCTTTCCGAAAAGTTTTAAAGCCTCGCCTTTACTGCGCGCCTGGTTGCGTCGCTTGGAAGCGCAAGGTGTCGAATTTTTCATGCGCCATGACTGGAAGGGCTTTGATGATCAAGGCGCGTTGCGCTTTGAAGCCGAGGCGCATGCGACTGAACTCGTGAAAGCCGATGCCGTGCTCTTGGCGCTTGGCGGCGCTTCATGGCCCAAATTAGGCGCTACGGGCTCGTGGCAATCGGTGCTGCGCGATCAAGCGATTGCGATCACGCCGCTCACCGCATCCAATGTAGGTGTTAAGGTTGCGTGGTCAGAGTACTTCACATCGCGCTTTGCGGGACATCCCTTAAAGCGATTGATTGTGTCTTGTGGCGCGCAGAGAGCGGTGGGTGAGGCGATTGTCACGCAGCAAGGCATTGAGGGCGGTGCGATTTATGCTTTAGGGCCCGCTCTTCGTGAAGCCATCGCGCGTTTGGGCCATGCGATACTTTCGCTTGATCTGCGGCGTGATGTGTCAGAGGCTGACTTAATCTCTCGTCTAACAAAGCCGCGCGGAAAAAAGAGTCTTTCGACATTTCTGGCTTCAGCGGCTGGCCTTGATCCTGTGTCGATTGCGTTATTGCGCGAGACATTTTTTCTACGTGATGAAAAACTTCCCGAAGATCCGAACGCGCTCGCGCGCGCCATCAAGACGTGTGCAATTAAAGTGCAGGGGTTGAGTGGACTTGATCGCGCGATCTCAACGGCGGGCGGTATTCATCGTGATGAAATTGACTCGCATCTCATGATCAAAAAAATGCCGGGTGTTTTTGCAGCGGGTGAAATGATCGATTGGGATGCGCCGACCGGCGGTTATCTGATGCAAGCTTGTTTTTCTACCAGCGTTGCCGCTGCGCAAGGCATTGTAAATTGGATTGGTAAAGGCAGCGCCTGATTAAGCGCCATTCGGCATATTGAACACACGCACGGCATCGGCCGCCGCGCGGGCACGTGCCGCCGTGCGGGCTTTGACAATCGCGCGGAGAATAGTGGCCGCCGCATCATATTCAGCCTGTTCCGTGCGGGCGACAGGCTGATTGTCTTCGAGTGCATCAACCGCTTTGGCAATCAATAAGGTCGCCATCATTGGCAGGTTGAGACGGGAGCGTTCCACTGTCGCCTGAAGCGATTCGGAGAAGCCGGACGCTTCCTGGCGCAGAAAGGCCTCTTGACGTTTTTCCGCCTGATCGCGGCGATCCGCCCGAATTGTCGCAAGATTGATGATTTCAGCGCTCATGGCGGTTCCGGTCTTTCATTTCATGTCAATCTGCAGGTGAAGACGGCGCATGAAACAAAAAATTAAGCGAGTACTTGTCACAAGGTGACGGGTAATTAGCGATATTCATGCCAAATGGGCTGTACCGGCTCCGCGTGCGGGTATCTCTAAAATGTGGTCGGAGGGTGAGTTATGCGTCGATTTCTGCCGATTTTGTTTGTGACCTTCGCGGTTGCGGCCTGTCAGGGCATGTCTTCATCACCCCCTTCAGGCGGTATGATGGCGGCAGAGGCTTCGGATGCCTCGTCCACCACGCCATCCAAGGGGGAGCAACGCCCGTCTATTCGGAATGGCGCCGCATCCACTGCGACCGCTCCGAAACCAGCCCCTTCTGAACAGCCGGCTGCGGAGCCCGCGGAGCCGTTCAGGGCCGTTACCGTATCAGCAGATGCTTTGGCGGCGAGTTTGATCATTCCTTTGCCCGTCCATCAGGATGCGAATGCGGGCGCCTTCGAGGCGGAGCGGGACCGGGTGGATCGGTTAATTGCCGAGGGCGGATTAACGCGCGAAGCGGGGGCCAAACGCCTTTACCGGCTTGCAACCAAAAATGGCTTCGTAAAAGGAAAGCCCGATGAGGTGCTTTGGCTAACCATCATTCAGGCCTACCGCAATCTTGATGATCGCTATATCACTCTTGAAGACGCTGCCGGAGATATTATGGCGGCTTTCCAACAACGCCGCGCGGCAAAATAGACACATCTCAACTGAGCCCGATTTGGGTTGCGGCTCGACACCGAGAAAGCAAGACGGGGGTAAATCATGACGGTCACGATTGATGGGGCAAAACTCACAATTGACGGTGTGGTGCGGGTGGCTCGCCCGGGTACGAATGGCCGTTATGAGAAAGCCGCCCTCTCGCCGAAGGCGCGTGAACGGATCGCGGCCACGCGCGCCTTCATTGACAAAGATTGGATGAATGATGACGCGCCCCTGATGTATTCGTTCAACACCGGTGTGGGTCTTTTCAAAGATCAGCGCGTGTTGATGTCGGATATGGCGGCTTATCAGACGAAGTCGATTTACGCACATGCCACAGGCATCGGCGAACCGCTTGATGAAGATATTGTGCGCGCCACTATGTTGCTTCGCGCCAATGCTTTTGCGTCGAATTATTCCGGCCCGCGTGTTGAAGTGGTGGATCGTCTGCTCGACTTTTTGAACAAAGGTTTGATCCCCGTTATTCCGGCGAAAGGCTCGGTCGGCGCGTCAGGTGATCTCGCGCCGCTTGCACATATGTCAGGCGCGCTTTGCGGGTTTCCGGAAGCGGAAATTATCTACAAAGGCAAGCGCATGCCCGCGCGTGATGCGATCAAGAAAGCAGGACTCGAGCCTGATTTCACATTACATGCAAAGGACGCCTCCGCGCTGATCAACGGCTCAACCGTTTCACTCGCGATTGCCGTGCTGGCGATTTATGACGCCAAGCGCATCCGCAAGGCGGCTGATATCGGTATGTGCTTGTCGCTTGAAGCGATGCGGGGCGAGCTCGCCGCTTTCGATCCGCGAGTCCATAAAGCGCGCCCGCATGAAGGTCAGCGTAAGATTGCGTCGAATATTCGCAAAATCACCGAAGGCTCGAAGCGTTGCTCGGCCGACGCGCGCGAAACACTCTATCCGGATGAAGCGCGTGCGGCAGGTAAAGCGCCGCCACCACGCGTGCAGGATGTCTATTCGCTCCGCTGCACACCGCAGGTTCATGGCCCTGCGCTTGAAGCTCTGGATTATGCGACGAAGATCATTTCCACCGAGATCAATTCAGCAACAGATAATCCGCTGATTTTTGAAAATGGTGATGGCACTTATGTTGTCATTTCTGGCGGGCACTTCCACGGCCAATATGTGGCGCAAGCCATGGATCTTGTCGCGATTGCGATTGCGGATTTGGGCTCAATCTCCGAGCGTCGTCTCGCGCGTCTCATCGATCCGACCATGAGTTATGGTCTGCCGCGTAATCTCCTCGCCGGTAAGAAGGGTTTGAATACGGGCTTTGCGACGGTGCAATGTTCAATGTCGGCGCTTGTGATGGAAAATCGCACGCTGTCGATGCCGGGTTCGGTTGATTCCATTCCGGGCAAAAGCAATGCGGAAGATCACGTGTCGAATTCGACATGGTGCGCACGGAAAGCCCGCACAATTGTTGCGAATGTCGAATATATTGTGGCCATGGAAATTCTGATGGCAGGTCAGGCGCTCTCGCTCATCGAGCCGATTGCGAAGGATCATCCGATTGGCAAGGGCTCTGCCGCGGCGCTTGCCTCTTTGCGCAGTGTTGTTCAACCCGCGCTCGATGGTGACCGGTGGTATGCGACTGAAATGAATCTTGCCCATCAACATGTGCGCTCGGGCGCTGTCGTTGAGGCGGTCGAAGCGTCAGTCGGCAAACTCGACTGACGCCTCTGACTTCAGTTTAATTATCCTAGCGCCTTGTTGGGTTGTGGGCGTGACCAGATCAGGCTCACGACCACGCCCGCACCGATGATGCTGACAATCATCGCGAGGGAGAAGGCCGGCGGGATTTTCTCGATGCCGAGGAGATCAGCAGCAAAGATTTTGGTGCCGATAAAGATTAACACAATCGCCAGCGCATATTTGAGATAATGGAAGCGCTCGATCATCGCGGAGAGGGCGAAGTAAAGTGCCCGCAAACCGAGAATGGCGAAGATGTTTGATGTATAGACAATAAAGGGATCGGTTGTGATAGCGAAGATCGCCGGTACTGAGTCAACCGCGAACACGACATCGGCGATTTCAATCAACACCAACGCCATGAAGAGTGGCGTAACATGAAGCAAAGTTTTGCCGGTCTTCGTGTCAGGGAGGCGCACGAAGAAGCGCTCTTCATGATGCGTCTCGGTCACACGCAGCCAGCGCTTCATAAAGCGCAGGATCGGATTATTGCCAATATCAGTGGGCTTATCGCTGGCGAGCAGCATCTTGATGCCGGTGGCAATCAGGAACACCGCGAAGACATAAAGCACCCATGAGAATTGCGAGATAACGGCGGCCCCGAGCGCAATCATGATCGCGCGCAAAATGATGACCCCGAGAATGCCCCAGAACAATACGCGATGCTGATATTTGTCAGGCACGGCAAAGAAGGAGAAGATCATCGCGATGACAAAGATATTGTCGATGGCGAGGGCTTTCTCGACCGCAAAGCCGGTGAGGTAATTCATGCCGGACTCGGCGCCGAGCGTAAACCAGATACCGGCGCCATAAATCAAACCGAGGCTGATATAAAAGACTGACAGCACAAGGCTGTGGCGCACGGAAATGACTTGGTTTTTCCTGTTGAGAACGCCGAGATCGAGCGCCAACAAAAATAAAACAAGACCCGTGAAACTGAGCCACATCCAAAGCGGCTTCCCGAGTGCGGGGAGCATCATGAGATCAATGAAGGATTGGGCATCAAATGCCATTATTCGCCTCCTCTGTGTCAAAATCGAAGATCCGACATCACGAGCATACGCTCGCCAGAGGGGCCCGGTTCTTCTTTGAGACTATCAAAAGCAGAATTATGGAAAAATCATGGCAGGGGCCAAGATTACTTTTGCTAAAGGATTACATTTGGTAATGGCGCACAAAATCCAAAAGCACGTCAATGGCGGTGTCGCAGTCGTCTTCCGTCATGGATTCGAGTGGGCTGTGGCTAATGCCGCCTTTGCAGCGGACAAACATCATGCCGGCCGGGCAGAGTTCTGCCATCGCCATCGCATCATGTCCCGCACCTGAGGGCAAAAGACGCGGTGAAATTTGCCGACGGCCAATCGCATCTGAAAGTCCAGTGATGAATGATTGTGCCATCGGCGTGGCTTTAGCCGACGATAAGGGCTCAATATGCAATGTCACATGACGTCTTGCAGCAATGGTTTTGCATTCGGCTTCAATGGTGGCGGTGATTTTTTCACGCAATGAATCATCCGGTGCGCGGGTATCAAGCGAGAATCGTACATCACCAGGAATCACATTCACCGCACCCGGATAGGCTTGGAAGCGTCCGACCGTTGCCACAACGCTCTCATGCGCGCGGCCGATTTTTTCAATCGCGAGCGCCATTTCAGCTGCCGCAGTCAAGGCATCATGACGCATCGCCATCGGCACAGTGCCTGCATGACCCGGTTCGCCTTTAACCGTCAAAGCCCAGCGTGTAGCACCATTAATCGCGGTGACAACGCCCACAGGAAGATTTTCAGCTTCGAGCACAGGACCTTGCTCGATATGAATCTCGACATAGCCGATCACGCTATGCGGATCGCGCTTGAGTGATTTCATCTGTGCAGGATCAAAACCATTCGCGCTTAAGGCTTCACGAATTGAAATGCCCTTCTCGTCGCGCGCATCAAGTGCTGAGTCCGGCAGCGTTCCGGCAAGCGCGCGTGACGAGGTGAGATTGGCAGGAAAGCGCACATTCTCTTCGTCGCCGAAACCCAGAATCTCGATGGCGAAATCAAGGCGCTCCTTCTTTTGGTGGAGCGCTTCGACCACACCGATGCCTGCAATTACGCCGAGTGCGCCATCATAAGCGCCGCCATCAACAACCGTATCGATATGTGAGCCAATGAGCAGAGCGGGCTGGCCTTTTTCTTTGCCTTCATAGCGGCCGACAACAGTGCCGAGTGCATCAACATGCACGGAGTCACATCCCGCCTTGCGCATTTCATCGACGATGTAATCAATCGATTTGATATGCGAGGGCGAAAGATAAAGCCGGGTGATTTTACCCTGTTCATCCGTGTAAGCGCGAAGTGCTTCAAGTCGTTCAAAGGCGCGCGCGCCGAGAGAGGAAATCGCTTTTGTCATGATGACAATCTAAGGGATTGGCGCGGGCGGCTCAAGCCACGCTCAATCGAGGCGCGGCCGCCAAAGCCGCAGGGTTAGCGCATTGAGAACAACACTCACACTAGAGAGCGCCATGGCCCCGCCTGCAACCACAGGCGAAAGCAGTCCCAGCGCCGCAAGCGGGATACCCACCACATTATAGGCGAAGGCCCAGAACAGGCCGAGACGAATCGTGCGCGCGGCACGGCGCGCTAAACCAACGGCTGCAGGCGCTAAACGTGGATCAGGGCGCATTAATGCCATCCCGGCGCTTTCAATGGCGATATCGGTTCCCGAGCCCATCGCAATGCCGACATCAGCACTTGCCAGTGCGGGCGCATCATTCACACCATCGCCCACCATCGCGACGACCGCGCCGTCTTTCTTCAATGATGCAATGACCGCCGCTTTGCCTTCGGGACGAATGGCCGCGACGATCGATGTTATGCCGAGCTCTTGTCCGATACGGTGTGCGGCACCTTCAGAGTCGCCTGTGAGCAATGTGGTGTGCAGTCCAAGCGCATGGCTTCTTGCAATGGCCGCCTTTGATGTGGTGCGTGCGGGATCCGCAAAAGCGATAAAGCCAAGAATTGTCTTTGCGGGGATGTTTCCCACAACGCTGATGCCATGGCCTTCGTTTGTGAGTCTATTCATGCGGGCGGTAAAGTCTTTGGTATCGAGGCCAGTACGCTGCAAAGCGGCGTCATTGCCAAAGATCCATTGTGTGCCGTCGATTGTCGCGAGAATCGCGCCATCAGTCAGTGTAAAGCTTTCCGCTTTCTCGATCACGAGATTACGCTTTTGTGCCTCACTGCGGATCGCGTGTGCAAGCGGATGTGTGCTTCCCGCTTCAAGTGCCGCTGCTGTTGCAAGAAGTGAAGCAACATCATCGCTTTCAAGCGCGGTTAAAACGGGTTTGCCTTCTGTCAATGTTCCGGTTTTGTCGAACACGAGATGTGTGACAGACGCGGCGCGTTCAAGCGCGGCGGCGTCTTTAATGAGAATACCATGACGTGCGGCGATACCGGTTGCGGCAAGAATGGCTGTGGGTGTTGCAAGGCCTAAAGCGCAAGGGCAGGCGATCACAAGAACGGATACAGCCTTGATCAAAGCGGATTCAAGAGAGATGCCTGCAAGTATCCACCCAATCCCGGTAATGAGTGCAATCACCAAAACAACGGGAACGAACACCGCGCTGATGCGATCAACAAGCGCTTGGACCGGTGCTTTTGAACTTTGAGCGGACGCTACAAGCCGAATAATGCGTGCGAGTAGTGTTTCGCTGCCAATGGCCGTTGTTTCAACTTCGATGAACCCATCAAGATTAACCGTGCCGCCAATAATTTGCGCGCCTTCGGTTTTTCGAACGGGAAGACTTTCGCCCGTGACCATCGATTCATCTAAACTTGCCGCACCTTTGATAATACGCCCATCGATAGGAATCGTCTCCCCCGCGCGCACGAGAACGTGATCGCCCACGCGGAGCGTTTCGACATCCACCATCTCTTCGCGATCTCCGACGAGGAGTCGCGCAGTTGTCGGACGTAAAGCACCGAGTGATTTTATGGCTGACGCGGTTTCTGATGTCGCGCGCTCTTCCAGCCATTTGCCCATCAACACGAAGGCGATGACCACGCTTGAGGATTCAAAATAGAGATGCGCGATATGGCCGCTATGCGCAGGAAAGAGCCAGAGATAGAGGCTAAGCCCATATGCGGCGCTTGTGCCGAGCGCGACGAGGAGATCCATCGTCGCGGAGCCGCTTTTGATGGCTTTCCATGCCGAGCGATAGAAACGAAAACCAAGCCCGAATTGTATGAGCGAGGCGAGACCGAATTGAATGAGCGGTGGGGGCATCCACTCGAAGCCAAGCATCATGCCGCCCATGCCCACAAAGAAGGGTGTGCAGATCAGGAAGGCGAGAAAGGCCGCGCGTTTGGCTTTTGCCGCGCGATGTTCAGCTCGTTCGGCCTCGGCCGTTCGGTTGGCCTCAATAATAAGGCTCGCGCCATAGCCGATATCGTCCACCGCTTCGATGAGACTTTCAGGCTGGGCGGGGCCTTCAACACGCGCGCTTTTGGTCGCGAGATTGACGGCGGCCCCCGTCACGCCCGGCACAGCCAATAGTGCCTTTTCGACGCGCGAGACACAGGCGGCACAGGTCATGCCGTCAATGGCGAGGGAGATAGCGGCTTTTTCGGTCATGGTCTTTAGACTACCTTTTGAGAAGATATAGGGATTCACGCCGCTTACAGCCAGTGAGCTTGGGGGGGAGCCGCCCCGCGCGCGCCGCATGAGTGCGAATAGTTGTGCGGAGCGGAGGCGTTTGGGGGACGCTTTCCTCTATGCCTAAATTTTCCGCTTTCCGCTCTCCGCCCGCCCGCCTATCAAAAGTGACGCGTTCTTGAAGATCCATGGCTTTTGATGACCGCTCAGCCGATCCCTTTTCCTGATGCTACCCTGCGCACGGCGCCGATGCCGCGCATGATCCGCGCCGAGGGGCAGCTGCGCGCGGGGTTTATCTCGTCGGCGCGCGGAGCGGCCTTGTCCACGCTTTTCGAAAGCGGCGGCTATCGTTTGAAATTCCCACGCGGCGAAGTGTGCGAAGCGGTGCTCGTCAATACAGGCGGCGGCATGGTGGGCGGTGATCGCCTCGCTATCGATTTTCAATTTGAGGAGCAGACGGCGGCGGTGATCACCACGCAATCAGCGGAAAAGATCTATCGCGCTGATGGTCAAATGTCC
>CAWUMH010000063.1:0-9508 GCA_963923565.1 uncultured Alphaproteobacteria bacterium | reverse complement strand
TTGGCTGGGGGACCTGGATTCGAACCAAGATTAACGGAGTCAGAGTCCGCTGTTCTACCGTTGAACTATCCCCCAACGGGACCGAAATTGGGACACGGGAGCTTCAACTTTCCGTGCCTTGGGTCGCGCGCTGTTTAGCGAAGCTCCCCCCGAATGACAAGCCGAGCCTATCATCATGACAAAAATTTCACGTGCCGTGGCGGCTTAGCTCTGCCATAAGAACGCGTCTTCTCCCCTAATCTCCCGATTTTCCAGTCTTGAGTGGTCGTCCGATGATCCGCCCCGCATTTTCAAAATTTTCGGCACTATTGACACTTCTCGCGGCACTCTTGAGCCCTGCAGCGGTTTTTGCCCAGCAAAGTGGCGCGCCGCAGGGGGGTGCTCAACAAGGGGGCGCCTCTCAAAGGATCGTTCCCGTGCTTCTGGGAACCGCTAAACGCGAGGCCGTTCCCGTCCAGTTTGAGACCATCGGAACCGTGCAGCCCGTGGCATCTGTCACATTGCGTCCGCGGGTTGAAGGCCAAATTCTTGAAATCAGCTTTGCCGATGGTGCCTTGGTAAAGGCGGGCGATGTTCTCGTTCGCCTCGATTCACGCGGTATAGATGCGCAAGTGCGACAGGCAGAAGCGGCTGTGCAACGCACGACCGCGCAGCTGGAACAAGCGCAGCGTGATGTGAGCCGTAATGAAGCATTGGCAGCCAATGAATTCGCTTCAAAGGTTAATCTTGAGAATGCGAAAACGCAGGTGGCTGCTTTCAATGCACAATTAGCGTCAGATCGCGCTGCCCTCGATAATCTTCGCGTCACGCAGAGCTATTACACGATTTCAGCACCGATCAGTGGCCGCGCCGGCGTTGCCGGATTGAAGCCGGGCAATATCGCCAAGACGGGCGATGGGAGTGTGCCCTTTACCGTCATCAACCAGATCTCGCCAATTTATGTTGCGTTTAGCACGCCGCAACGATTCTTGCCGGATCTCAAAGTGGCACTCGGCAATGCCGGATCAAGCGTTGACGCGACTATTCAAGGTGTGGGTGAAAAGGTGAAAGGCAAAATCGCCGTTATCGATAATGCCGTCGATACGACCTCGGGCACGGTTATGGTGCGCGCGATTTTTGATAATGAGAAAGAAGCACTGTGGCCAGGTGCGTTGTGCAATGTGCGCGTCACATTGAAAGTAATCGATAATGCCGTGACGGTGCCGCGCGAAGCGGTACAAACAGGCCCACGCGGCACATATGTTTATGTCGCCGATAAAGATGTCGCTAAACTGAAGCCCGTCAAGACGGGACGCACCGTGAATAACAGAACCGAGATCACTGAGGGACTATCGGGCGATGAACAGGTCGTCACGGATGGCCAAATCCAATTGACGGATGGCGTGAAGATTGAACCCAAAGGTTCTTCGACGGGAGCTCCCTAATGTCTCTCTCAGAACTCTGTATTCGCCGACCGGTGATGACGACGCTCATCACGTTGTCTTTCATCGTCTTTGGTCTGTTCGCCTATCGCTTGCTTGCGGTTGCTGCTTTACCGCGCGTTGATTTTCCGACGATCAGCGTATCGGCCAATTTGCCCGGTGCAAGTCCCGAAAGCATGGCGTCGTCTGTTGCGGCACCGCTTGAGCGGCAATTTTCGACGATCTCCGGCATTACTGCGATGACGTCGATCTCGAGTTTGGGGTCGACGAATATCACGTTACAATTTGATCTTGATCGCAATATCGACGGGGCGGCGCTCGATGTGCAAGCCGCGATCAGCGGGTCTTTGCGACGCTTGCCACCTGATCTCCCTAATCCGCCGAGTTTCAGAAAGGTCAATCCAGCCGATCAGCCCGTGCTCTTCATCGCGTTGACCTCTGACACAATGCAGTTATTGCAGGTGAATGATTACGCCGAGCAAATCTTGCAGCAGCAGATCTCGCAGATCAACGGCGTGGCGCAAGTGCAAGTTTATGGATCGCAAAAATATGCCGTGCGCGTAACCGCAGATCCGGAAGCGGTGTCCGCACGGGGATTATCGTTCGCCGATATTCAAAAGGCGGTGTCTTCCGCAAATTCCAATCAGCCAACAGGAACCTTACGCGGTACGGAACGCAATGTAACGATTGAGGCATCGGGCCAATTAAAAAGTGCCGCTGATTATGGCGCGATTATTGTCAGTTCCAAAAATGGCGTGCCGGTAAAACTTGAAGACATCGCGACCGTTCGTGACTCCGTTGAGAATGATCAGACGGCGAGCTGGTATGGCACGAAAAGATCTCTCGTATTGGCAGTTTTCCGTCAATCCGACGCGAATACGGTTGACGTTGTTGATCAAGTGAAAGCGAAACTGCCGCAATATCGCGCCCAGCTTCCGGCATCGATCACGATGGACGTGCTTTCCGATCGTTCGATTCCGATCCGCGAAGCGGTCGCCGATGTGCAAGTCTCGCTGGGCATTGCGATGGTTCTTGTTGTTTTGGTGATTTTTCTTTTTCTTAAGTCGCTTTCGGCAACCATTATCCCGGCGCTTGCCTTGCCCGTATCGCTTATCGGCACCTTTGCGGCCATGTATGCCTTCGGCTACTCGATTGATAATATCTCGTTGCTCGCTTTGACACTTTCGGTTGGCTTCGTGGTCGACGACGCGATCGTGATGCTTGAAAATATCATGCGTCATATTGAAGAGGGGATGAAGCCCTATGACGCCGCCTTGAAAGGTTCTCGAGAAATTGGCTTCACCATTATCTCGATTACCTTATCGCTTGTTGCCGTGTTCATTCCGGTCTTTTTTATGGGCGGTGTTGTTGGTCGCGTGTTCCGTGAATTTGCGGGAACCATTTCGGTCGCCATTCTCGTTTCAGGATTTGTATCCCTCACATTGACGCCGATGATTTGCGCACGAATTCTGCGCGAGCATCAACCGGATCGTCGGGAACGACTTTTTTCTCGCTCTGTTGATGCAGGGTTTAATGCGGTTCTCGCGCTTTATCGCGTGGCGCTCGATTTTGTAATCCGTTTCCGTTTGATAACGCTTATCTTAACAATCGGCACGATTGGTGTGAGCGGATGGCTCTATGTTCAAATTCCAAAGGGATTTTTCCCGCAGGAAGATACCGGCCTGTTGCGTGCTTCTGTTGAGGCGGCGCCGGATGTTTCATTCAGTTCAATGGCTGCCTATCAAATCAAATTGAATGAGGCGATTAGCAAAGATCCTGCCATTGAATATTTTACGTCGTCTGCGGGTTTTGGATCCACCAATCAGGCCTTTATGTTTATCCAATTGAAGCCCCGTCAGCAACGCGACGAAATTGGAAAAATTATCGCGCGCTTAAGAAAAGCAGCATCGGGCATTCCGGGCATCAATGCGGTTTTTGTGCCGATCCAAAATTTCAATTTAAATGCGGGTCGGCTTGCGCGTGCGCAATATCAATATACGATGCAATCATCAGATATCAGCACACTGTTTGCGGCCGTTCCTAAAATACTTGAACAGTTCCGCAAAACACCAGAGCTTCGTGATGTGACGGGCGATCTTCAGATTGCCAATCCGCAAATCGTTGTCGATCTTGATCGCGAGAAGGCTGCCAATCTGGGTGTGACATCGGAGCAAGTGCGGCAAACACTTTACAATGCGTTTGGCTCACGCCAGATTTCAACAATCTATACGGCCTCGTCGGATTATGCCGTTATTCTTGAGGCTGATCGCGATTATCAATCTGATCCGGCGGCCTTGTCGCGTCTCTTCGTGAAAAATGCGACGGGACAAAATGTACCGCTAGAGGCGGTTGCGAATATCCGTCGCAATATCGGCCCCTTGTCGATCAACCGACAATCGCAGCAACCAGCCGTTACATTGTCCTTTAATCTTGCACCGGATGTTGCTTTGGGTCAGGCCGTTGAAGCGATCCGCAAAGCTGAGAAAGTAGCAGGACTGCCGTCGACGATCATCACGGGCTTTGCGGGTTCGGCACAGCAATTCCAAGATTCACTGAAAGGACAGGGCCTTTTGATTATGGCTGCTGTTCTGGTGATCTATATTGTACTTGGGGTTCTCTACGAGAGTTTCATTCATCCCATCACAATTTTATCGGGACTCCCGTCTGCGGGGTTGGGTGCTTTGCTTGCACTTCAGTTCTTTAAGCTTGATCTCTCCGTGATTGCGATCATCGGTATTTTGATGCTCGTCGGCATTGTCAAAAAGAACGCCATCATGATGGTGGATTTTGCGATTGAGCGACGGCAAGCGGGGGCCGATGCGTTAAGCGCCATCCGCGAGGCAGCGCTCGTGCGTTTCCGCCCGATCATGATGACGACATTTGCGGCTTTGTTTGGAACATTGCCGATTGCGCTTGGTACGGGCGCCGGATCCGAATTGCGGCAGCCGCTCGGGATTGCCGTTGTCGGCGGCCTCGCCGTGTCGCAGATCCTGACGCTCTTCATCACGCCGGTCGTTTATATTTATCTCGATAGGCTCGATAGTTACTTCAAAGGACGCGCTAAAGCGGCGCCCGTCATTGAGTCCGAAGCCTTTTGAATTTTAGCGAATTCTTTAGGCGGGATTTTATGCCTTTCTGCGAGACATAAGCTCTTCGGCTTTTGTTTCGGGGATTGAGGCGTCATGGGCGAACAGGGATTTGCGGGAGCTGCGAAGGTCAAGCGGCGCGGCCTTTTATTGACGGCTGATCACTATTGCCGGGCGGTAATTTCTGATCTCTTTGATGACTATGGTTATTCGATTGTTTGTTTGCCATCGCTCAAAGAGGTCGTTCATTATGCGGCAAGTGACCGATCTGATCTTGTCATCATTGACGATAATCTCGGCGATATGACGCCCTATGAAGCGGTCAACATCGTACGGGCCGCTATGGCGAAAAGTGGACCGATAAAGGCGATCCTGTTGAGTGCAGCCGCAACCCGCCGCACAGTCGAGACGGCGCGGAAAGCCGGCTTCGATGCTCTCGTTGCAAAGCCGATTGCGCCAGCGCCCTTCATTCGGACGCTGAAAAATCTGACCCAGGCTCTAGCTGCCTGACAGGGGAAAAGCCCTAGACCACCGCTCACGCTTGGCATTTTAGACGAGTTGATGCTAGGTTTCCGCTCGATTGAGTGTTTTTCGAACGGAATTTCATGTCGCGGGCCGGTGTGCATCGCGCGGATGAGAATAGAGGCGGGACGGGGCGGCATCATGCAGCGGGCAGTGATGCGCCGCGCTCTGCCGTTTATGCCGCGCTGGATTTAGGAACCAATAATTGCCGCCTTCTGATGGCGCGGCCGTCGCGTGACGGGTTCCGTGTCGTGGATGCATTTTCGCGCATCGTTCGTTTGGGCGAGGGCGTGTCCTCATCCCGTCTGCTGTCCGATGATGCCATTAGTCGCACAATCGAAGCGCTTAAAATCTGCAGCAACAAAATGATCCATCGCGGGGTTAAGCGCGCGCGGTTGATTGCGACTGAGGCTTGCCGGGCGGCTGAAAACCGTCAGGACTTTATGAGCCGCGTGGAGAGCGAGACAGGGCTTAGACTTGAAATCATCGACCGCGAGACGGAAGCCGCTTTGGCTGCTGCCGGATGCGCGGCACTTGCTGACCCGAAAGCAGAAAGCGTTGTCCTTTTTGACATTGGTGGAGGATCGACCGAAGTCGTATGG
This sequence comes from uncultured Alphaproteobacteria bacterium, assembly GCA_963923565.1. GTDB lineage: Bacteria > Pseudomonadota > Alphaproteobacteria > Rhizobiales > Beijerinckiaceae > CAIUPE01. The sequence continues at coordinate 3,877 of CAWUMH010000063.1, read as the reverse complement.
CTTGATGCAGCGCGCGAAGGCCGTCGCTCCATCCGCAAGCGGATAAGATCGTGGCTGTCTCTGCCGGTGGGCGTTGTTAATCTCTCGGAGCGCCATGGCGGGCGTGATGTGACCGCGCAATCCTATCAACGCATGGTCGATGAAGTGCAGTCGCACCTTGTGTCTTTTGCCGCGGCATTGCCGAAGACCGGCGAGCCGCGCGATTTTCATCTCTTGGGCACATCAGGAACGGTGACGACTCTTGCGGGCGTTCATCTCGGCTTGCCGCGTTATGATCGGCGCGCGGTTGACGGCATCTGGATGAGCTCTGATCAGGTTAGCGTCATCGTCTCACGTTTGTTGTCGATGGATTATGCTGAGCGCGTCGCAAGCGCTTGTATCGGTGTTGAACGGGCTGATCTTGTCTTGTCGGGCTGCGCTATTTTTGATGCCATCCGGAAAGTTTTCCCGTCGGATCGTGTGCGTGTTGCCGATCGCGGATTGCGTGAAGGCATTCTCATGCAATTGATGGTCGAAGATGGTGTGTGGCACGATCAAGCTTTAGGTGCCGCATGAGTGGCGAGCGTCTTTCAGGGCGCGAAGGCGGGCGTTCGCTCAAGCAACGCGTGAAGACGGCCAAAAAGCGTACCGTCTCCCAAACGCGATGGTTAGAACGTCAATTGAATGATCCCTTTGTCGCGCGTGCCAAACGCGAAGGATATCGCTCGCGCGCGGCGTTCAAAATTATCGAGCTCAACGAGAAATTCAAACTCTTCAAACTAGGTGGCCGCATCGTTGACTTAGGCGCGGCACCGGGCGGATGGGCGCAAGTCGCAGCGAAGATTGTTCAATCCGATAAGGGCAAGGGCAAAGTGATTGGTATCGATCTCCTCGAGATCGAACCCATCATCGGCGTTGATTTTACCGTTATGGATTTTCTTGAAGCCGACGCGCCGGAGAGGCTCAAAACGATGCTCGGTGGCGAAGCCGATGTGGTGATGTCGGATATGGCTGCGAATACAACCGGCCATAAGAAAACCGATCATTTGAAGATCGTGGCGCTTGCGGAACTCGCGGCTGAATTTGCGCGCGAGGTCTTGGCGCCGGGCGGGGCCTTTCTCGCCAAAGTCTTGCAAGGCGGGACAGAGGGCACATTGCTCGCTGATCTCAAGCGGGATTTTGCGCAGGTCAAACATTACAAACCTGCGGCCAGCCGCTCTGATTCGGCGGAACTTTATGTGGTCGCGACCGGATATCGCGGGCGCGCTTCGGCCTGATCCTATCCAACCGGAGCTTTTTTCGGGGTTTGGCGGCAAATCACGATATTAATTGTCTCTCTGCGCGGTTTCTGCTTCCCGATTCCGGGGGAGCGTGATACGTCCCACTGCCAATCCGATGACCGGCCCCGAGTTGCCGCCGCGCTTTAAATGCCGGTTGTCCCCGCCTCATTTTCGAGCGTTCAGGAGTTGGCCATGGCCGTAAAATCGGCAATTCGTGAATCTTTCACTTTCGATGATGTTCTCTTGCAGCCGGGCCATTCTTTGGTGATGCCGGGCGATGTCGATGTCACAACACGGCTCACCCGCACGCTCAGCTTGAAATTGCCGATCATCTCTGCGGCTATGGATACTGTCACCGAACATCGCTTGGCAATTGCTATGGCACAAGCAGGCGGCCTTGGCGTTCTCCATCGCAATATGACGATTGAAGAACAGGCCAATGAAGTGCGCGCAGTGAAAAAATTCGAAAGCGGTATGGTGGTCAATCCCCTGACCATTTATCCGGATGAAACGCTTGCCGATGCGCTTGAGCTTATGAAGCGCAATCATATTTCCGGCGTACCGGTGGTCGAGCGGGGCCCTTCTGATAAGCCAGGTAAGCTTGTCGGCATTCTCACCAATCGCGACGTGCGCTTTGCGACGAACCCGCAGCAGCCTGTTTCCGAATTGATGACCAAGGATCGTTTGATCACGGTGCGCGAAGGCGTGAGCCAAGATGAAGCGCGGCGTCTTTTGCATCAATTCCGGATTGAGAAGCTTCTTGTCGTGGACGATCATTTCCGCTGCATTGGCCTTATAACCGTCAAAGATATGGAAAAGCAGGTCGCGCATCCGAATGCGTCAAAAGACGCACGCGGTCGCCTTCTCGTGGCAGCAGCGACAACGGTTGGTGATAATGGATTTGAACGTGCCGAAGCACTGATTGAAGCGGGATGCGATGTTGTGTGTGTTGATACCGCGCATGGTCATTCTCAACGCGTGCTCGACAGCGTGACGCGGATCAAGAAATTATCGAACGCCGTGCAAATCATTGCCGGCAATGTCGCAACAGCAGGCGGCACGCAGGCGCTTATTGATGCCGGTGCTGATGCGGTCAAAATCGGAATTGGTCCGGGTTCAATCTGCACCACGCGTATTGTTGCGGGTGTGGGTGTGCCGCAACTCTCCGCGATTATGGATGCCTATTCGGTTGCCGAGAAAGCGGATATTCCTGTGATCGCCGATGGCGGTATTAAATTTTCAGGTGATCTTGCAAAGGCGCTCGCTGCCGGTGCAGAAACCGCGATGATCGGTTCGCTTCTGGCGGGCACGGATGAGAGCCCCGGAGAGACATTCCTTTATCAAGGTCGCACTTACAAAGCCTATCGCGGTATGGGCTCAGTGGGTGCCATGGCACGCGGTTCAGCCGATCGTTATTTCCAGCAAGACATTAAAGACGCATTGAAGCTCGTGCCGGAAGGCATTGAAGGGCAGGTGCCATATAAAGGACCCGTCGGAAGTGTCTTGCATCAGCTTGCTGGGGGATTGCGCGCCTCTATGGGGTATGTCGGCGGCGCGAATTTGAAAGAATTTCGTGATCGTGCTGAGTTCGTAAAAATCACATCGGCAGGCCTTCGCGAAAGCCATGCGCATGATGTTACGATTACGCGCGAGAGCCCGAATTATCCGACATGAATATAGTAAACCTTAGTCCCTCATTAGTTGTGAAAGTTGTGTCATGATTCCTGCAGCACGACTTTCTGCGGCCATAGAAGTTCTCGACGATTTGATCACGCGTCGGCGTCCGGCGAGTGATGCGTTAAAGGACTGGGGGCTTGCCCATCGTTTTGCGGGTTCGGGAGATCGCGCGGCTATTTCAGCGCTTGTTTATGATACGCTGAGACGCCGCGCGTCCGCGTCTTATTTAATGGGTGCTGATACGTCCCGTGCGATGCTGCTCGGTGCTTTGCTTCTTGAGCGCGGGCAATCGCCTGACGAGATTGCCGCGCTATGCTCGGGTGACCGCTTTGCTCCTGAACCGCTGTCGGCGGATGAAGTTGCAGCGCTTGAGAGTAACAGGCTTGATACAGCGCCTGCGCATATCGTGGGTGATTATCCCGAATGGCTTGATGCGTCTTTTAAAGAGGCATTCGGCAATCAACGCGGTAGTGAATTAAAGGCCTTGGCGCATCGCGCGCCTGTGGATCTGCGTGTGAATAGTCTTAAAGCGACGCGCGAACGTGTTCTCCAGGAACTTCATCATTTGAATGTCACGGCAACACCGCATGCGATGATGGGCGTGCGTATTAATCCTTCCCTTGATGGGCGCGCGCCCAGTGTTCAAGCCGAGCCAGCCTTTCAAAAAGGACTTTATGAAATTCAGGATGAAGGCTCGCAGCTTGCAGCGACGCTTTGTGCTGTCGATCCGGGAATGCAGGTGATCGATCTTTGCGCGGGCGCGGGCGGTAAAACTCTCGCACTTGCCGCGCTGATGGATAATCGCGGACAGATTTTTGCGACCGATAGCGACAAGCGACGCCTTGCGCCGATCTTTGATCGGCTAACCAGAGCCGGCGCGCGCAATGTGCAAGTCCGCGCACCGAAGACGAAAGAAGATGAGCCTCTTAAAGGTCTTGAAG
>CAWUMH010000062.1:0-9608 GCA_963923565.1 uncultured Alphaproteobacteria bacterium | reverse complement strand
AGGCGTGGCTTCAGAAGACATCACAAACTCGTTCACTCGATGACAATCTTCGGACTCTGACGCACCGTGCCGCCTTCAAGGCGCGCGCGCAATGTCTCAGCCATTTTGAGAAACAGCGCCGCATGCGGGCCATCGGGTGCTTTTGCAACAATCGGTGTGCCGGCGTCGGAAAGTGCACGGATATCCATATGCAAAGGCACTTCGCCCAAGAACGGAACATCCAGCCGCTCCGCTTCATGCCGCGCGCCGCCATGACCAAAAATATCCGACCGCGTCCCACATTCAGGGCACAAGAAGTAACTCATGTTTTCGACAAGACCAAGAATTGGCACTTCAACGCGTTTGAACATCGCAATACCGCGTCGCGCATCAATCAATGCTAAATCTTGCGGTGTTGAAACGATCACGGCTCCTGAGAGCGAAACGGATTGCGCCATTGTGAGTTGTGCATCACCTGTGCCGGGCGGCATATCGACGATCAGCACATCAAGCGACCCCCAATTCACTTCGCGCATCATTTGCTGAAGAGCGGACATCACCATCGGTCCGCGCCAGATCATCGGCGTTTCTTCTTCAACGAGGAAACCAATCGACATGACTTTGAGGCCATAGGCTTCTAGCGGCTGCATGATCTTGTTGTCATCAATCTGCGGCTTGCCTGTGAGGCCAAAGATTTTTGGCAATGAGGGGCCATAGATATCAGCATCAAGAATGCCGACTTTGAGTCCGATGCGTGCAAGCGCCAATGCGAGATTTGACGAGACTGTCGATTTGCCAACGCCGCCTTTGCCGGAAGCCACGGCGACAATGTGTTTGACACCCGGAATCATGGCACGTGCATTCGCAGCTTGCGCACGCGGACCCGGTGCCGCGCCGCCTTGTTGCGGTGGCCGCTCAGCTGTGAATGTCACGAGCGCTTTATCAATGCCGTTGATGGACGTCACCGCGCGTTCGACCTCAGCGCGCACGGCCTCAAGCGCTTTGACCTGCGCGGGATCGGCGATCAGCGAAACATAGGCCTTGTCGCCCTGAATTGAGACACCACCAAAAAGACCTGAACGCAGGAAAGGCGTTTTCCCGTCTGGTCCTTTGAGGACCGACAACACATTACGGATGTCCTGTTCACTCGCCACGATTTCGTCTCCATCCACTATGAAACCGCTTTATGAGCGCGCCGTCCCGTGGGGTCAATCACAGGCTTAGATGACAAGCGACTTGCCCGCGCGACGCGCGCGGTCCATATCGTCGCACCACGCGTAGACGGAAAAATCATCGGAGTGTTTGACATGGCGAAAGTAGCATTTTTGGGCTTGGGCGTGATGGGCTTTCCCATGGCACGACATCTCGCGGCCAAAGGCCATAACGTCACCGTCTATAATCGCACGACCGCTAAGGCGGAGACTTGGGTGAAAACCCATGGTGGCCGCTTGGCGGCAACACCTCGCGCGGCAGCGGAAAGCCAAGACATCGTCTTTGCCTGTGTCGGCAATGATGACGATCTGCGCGCCGTAACCATCGGCCCTGATGGCGCGTTTCAAGCGATGAGCAAGGGCGCAGTGTTTGTTGATCACACCACCGCATCGGCCGAAGTCGCGCGCGAGCTTTATGTTAAAGCAAAAGCGTTGGGCCTCGGCTTTATCGATGCACCGGTCTCCGGCGGCCAAGGTGGCGCCGAGAATGGTGTACTCACTGTGATGTGCGGTGGTGATGCCGATATCTATGCGCGCGTTGAGCCGGTGATCATGTCCTTCGCACGCATGTGCAAATTATTGGGCCCCTCGGGTTCAGGCCAGCTCACCAAAATGGTGAACCAGATTTGCATTGCCGGACTTGTGCAGGGTTTGGCTGAAGGCGTGGGCTTTGCGCGCAAAGCGGGGCTTGATATTGCGGCCGTGATCGAGACGATTTCAAAAGGGGCAGCCCAAAGCTGGCAGATGGAAAACCGTTACAAGACGATGATCGAACAACGTTACGATTTCGGTTTCGCTGCGGATTGGATGCGTAAAGATTTGGGCATCTGCATTGCAGAAAGCCGCCGCAACGGCGCGCACCTTCCGGTCACCGCTTTGGTCGATCAATTCTATGGCGAAGTGCAAGCCATGGGCGGCGGACGGTGGGATACGTCGAGCCTACTCGCCCGGTTGGAGAAGAAGTGAACCTATCCATCATTGGGAGTGGTAAGGAGTGCTTTGCGAAGCAAACACCAAGGTCCAACGGACCGTGGTGAACGACGAACGAAGCAATCCAGCTAAACTGAATTATAAAAGCGCCATGTTTCCGTGGCGCTTTTTTCGTTACGATCAACTGGATTGCTTCGCTCGCGCTCGCAATGACGCTTTAAAGCTCGCTTGCCGCTTCTTCCAACAAACCCCATACAAACGGCACGAAAGAACGCCAGAGTTCAATATGGAATGTATCACTGCTCTTGCGCCACAACACGATTTCCGCTTTCGAGAAAATAGTGCGCGTGGCCATGCCAACGGGGAATGTCGAAAGATGCAAATCAAGCGGATTACCGCTTGCGATCACGGTTTCTGCCGCCGCGCCTGATACATCGAATCCCGCATTGCGGTGGCTGATATCGACAAGTGAATGGAACTGCGCACCCAAAGCGCGCGTGATCTCATGCGCAAGCGATTCAGCGACACCGTCTTCCGCAATCAGCAGCCACTCATCAGGCCCCAGTGAAATCGCGGTACGCGTACCATTGCTTTCCGCTCTCAACAAAGCGCTTGGCAGTGTGACGCCAAACGCCTTTGACGCGAGTGATGCCGCTTGCGCATCACCGCGAAACGAATAGCGCGTTGCATAAGGAGAAGGCGTGATCGCGAGTTTACCGTCGATGCCAATTGCATGAAGACCTTCAAAGGCCGAGCGGCGGGTCAAATTCATCTCAACCATTGAGGCGCGCTCCTTCTTTATCATAGAAGATGGGATCAGTGACTTTCACCGCGATGTCACCGCCGGGCATTGGCACATAGAGCGTTTCGCCGATGCGCGCGCGACCGGCAGAGACCACAGCCAATGCAAATGTGCGGCCCAACACGGCGCTTTCATAAGATGATGTCACATGCCCCAATGCGGGTGTGCCGGTTGGCACATTCGCAGCACCAACAATTTGTGCGCCTTCTTCGAGCAACACCTTCGGATCAACCGGAAGAAGCCCGACCAATTGCTTGCGGTCTGATTTCACAAGATCAGGCCGTGTAAGCGAACGCTTGCCAACAAAATCAGGTTTTGTTTTGCCAATCGCCCAAGCAAGCCCGACATCATCGGGCGTCATCGTGCCGTCCGTTTCTTGACCAACAATGATGAAGCCCTTTTCGGCACGCAACACATGCATCGTCTCTGTGCCGTAAGCGCATGCGTTATGTTTTTGTGCTTCCGCCCAAATCGCTTCCCATACCGCCTGGCCATAATCGGCAGGTACGTTCACTTCATATCCCAATTCACCCGTGAAGCTCATGCGGAAGAGCCGCGTGGGAACACCGCAAATCTTGCCTTGCTTAACACTCATATGCGGCATTGAAGCATTGGAAAGATCGATGCCTTCAACAAGTGGCGTGATGATGTCACGCGCCTTCGGACCTTGCACCGCAATCACCGCCCATTGTTCGGTCGTCGAGGTGATGTTGACTTTGAGATGCGGAAACTCCGTCTGCAGATAATCTTCCATGTGGTTCATCACACGCGGCGCACCGCCCGTTGTGGTCGTTACATGGAACCGATCATCCGCAATACGGCCGACAACACCGTCATCCATCACAAAGCCCGCTTCATTAAGCATCACGCCATAACGCAAGCGGCCCACTTCAAGCTTCGACCACGGGTTCGTGTAGAGAAGATTCATAAATTCAGCCGCATCGGGGCCGACCACTTCGATCTTGCCGAGTGTTGATGCGTCAAACAAACCGGCCGTCTCACGAACAGTTTTACATTCACGCAACACGGCTTTGTGCATGTCTTCGCCTGCTTTGGCGAAATACCATGCACGCTTCCACAAGCCCACATCTTCAAACTTCGCACCATGCGCTTTCGCCCAAGCATGCGTCGGCGTTTTGCGCACGGGGTCGAACAATTGCCCGCGTGAATGGTTCGCCATCGCGCCGAAGCTGATCGGCGTGTAAGGCTGGCGGAACGTGGTAAGACCCACTTCCGGAATTGTTTTGCCAAGCGCTTCAGAAGCAATCGCCAAGGCATTCATGTTGGAGAGTTTACCCTGATCGGTTGCCATGCCGGTCGTGGTATAACGCTTCACATGTTCAATGGACCGCATGCCTTCGCGCGTCGCAAGCTTGATATCTTTCGCCGTGACATCATTCTGGAAATCGACAAAGGCTTTGACACGACCGGCATCATGCGGATGCGGAACGGCACCGAGGAAGCCGCCTTGCGCGTCAAGCACACCGGAAACAATGACGGTATGCCCTTGGGCTTTGAACCCTGCTTTTGTCGCCGCATCTGCACCCGCTGCAAAACCATCAGCAAAGGCAGAAGCTAAACTTTCCGATCCCTTGCAAGCCCCCGCCGAACGCTCGGCCTGAACCGACGTGCCCGGAATGAAGATATTGCGTTCAACATCAAATTTCAGTTTGCCGCGCGATTGCGAGAAGAGATGAACGGAGGGCGTCCAACCACCGCACATCAAAATCAAATCGCACGGAATATCTTCTTCGCCATCTGTGCCCAGCTTTGAGACGCGTGCGCTTTTCACACGCAACGTGCCGGTCGAGCCGGTAATTGCCGTACCCGTCTCCACACGAATGCCCGCCGCGCGTGCTGCTGTCGGCAAGAGGCCGTTGGCTTCATGACGCAGATCGACAATGCGCTCGATCGTGACGCCAGCCGCTTTCAAATCAAGCGCGGCTTGATAGGCGCTGTCATGTGCCGTGGCGACAACAGCACGGCCACCCGGACGCACGCCATAGCGATTGGCAAAAATGCGGGCCGCATCGGCAAGCATGATGCCGGGACGATCATTGTCCGGAAATACCAGCGGACGCTCATGCGCACCGGTGGCAATCACAACTTCCTTCGCACGCACTTGCCACAAGCGATCACGCGGCAATTTTTTGTCGGGGCTTGCGATGTGATCCGTCACGCGCTCGACAAGACCGACAAAATTTTGAGCAAAATAACCAAAGGCCTGCGTGCGCGGAAGCAGCGTCACCGTGCCAGATTTGGATTTCAACGTGTTAACAGTTTCCGCAACCCAATCCGTTGCAGACTTGCCGTCAATCGTGGCGTGAAGCTCTGAAAGCAACGAGCCGCCAAGTTCGGCCTGTTCGTCACACAAAATCACGCGCGCGCCAGACTCGGCTGCGGCCAATGCCGCAGAAAGCCCTGCAGCACCCGCACCAATAACAAGCACATCGCAATGCGCATAACGCGACGAATAATGATCGGGATCAGCTGATGTCGGTGCTGTGCCAAGACCCGCAGCGCGGCGGATGATCGGCTCGTAGAGCTTCTTCCACGCGATGTTCGGCCACATGAAGGTCTTGTAGTAAAAACCCGCAACAAAGAGGGGCGACAAGACATTGTTGATCGCGCCGATATCGAAAGACAAAGACGGCCATGCATTCTGGCTCTTCGCGACAAGGCCGTCATAAAGCTCGACTTGCGGTGCACGCAAATTCGGCGTGTGCTTTGCGCCGACACCAACGCTCACAAGCGCATTGGGTTCATCCGAACCCGCTGTAACAACACCGCGCGGACGATGATATTTAAACGAGCGGCCCATTAAATGCACGCCATTGGCGAGCAAAGCGGAGGCAAGCGTATCGCCTTCGAAGCCTTTATAGCTTTTGCCGTCAAAGGTGAATGTCAAAGGCTTGGTGCGATCAACGCGCCCCGGGCGCGTGGTACGTAAATGAAGGCTCATCGTGCAGCCTCCTTCTCGAATTGTGCGAGGTCCACTTTCGGTTGACCTGCCGGATAGGTTTTCAAAATCTTGTCGCTCACAGTATCACGCACGCAATTGAAGAAACGCGCGCAGCCGGAAATGTGACGCCACCGTTCAATGTGAAGCCCTTTGGGATTGGACCGGAAGTAAAGATACTCCGCCCATTCGTCATCGGTTGTTGTCATCGGATCGGCAGGGCGCGCAACATGCGCTTCACCGGCATAGCGAAATTCAAGTTCAGGACGTTCGCCGCAATGAGGGCAAGGGATCAATAACATCGCTCATACTCCCTGAGCATGGTCCGCAAAAGTGTTTTGCGGTTTTGCGATAAGACCATGCGACATTAAAAAAATGAGAGTTTTCATTTTAAAAACTCTAATGCGCGACAGCTGCGGCAGCCGCTTCATCAATCAAGCGGCCTGTCTTGAAACGTTCGATTGTAAAGCCGGCATTGATCGGATGCGGTTCATCCCTCGCAATTGTATGCGCGAAGACATGCGCGGAACCGGGTGTGGCTTTAAAGCCGCCTGTGCCCCAACCGCAATTCACATAAAGACCCTTCACCGGAGTCTTCGCCAAGATCGGCGAGCGGTCCGGCGTCACATCGACAATACCGCCCCAATTACGAAGCATGCGCATACGACGCACCACGGGGAAAAGCTCGCAAATCGCATCAAGCGTATGCGTGGTGATGTGCAAGCCGCCGGTCTGGCTATAGGACGTATAGGCATCAGTGCCCGCACCAATTACCAATTCGCCTTTATCGGATTGCGACATGTAAGCGTGGATCGTGTTCGACATCACAACGCAAGGCATGATCGGCTTGATCGGTTCCGACACAAGCGCTTGCAGCGGATAGGATTCGAGCGGCATGCGCACATCGGCCATGCTCATAATCACGCTGGTGTGACCTGCGGCAACAACGCCGATTTTTTTCGTGCCTATGAACCCCTTCGTCGTTTCAACGCCCGTCACCGCACCATTCGCATCACGGCGAATACCCTTCACTTCGCAATTCTGGATGATGTCGACACCCATCGCGCTGGCCGCGCGCGCATAGCCCCACGCCACCGCATCGTGACGCGCGGTACCACCGCGGCGTTGCAACGCCGCACCCAAAATCGGGTAACGCATATTGTCTTCAATGTTGAGGATCGGACAAAACTCTTTCGCCTCTTGGGGCGTCAGCCATTCATTGTCGATGCCCTGCAACCGGTTCGCGTGCACATGGCGTTTGAACACTTGAATGTCATGCACCGTATGGGCGAGCATCATGACGCCGCGCGGCGAATACATCACATTGTAATTGAGTTCTTCCGAGAGCGTCTCCCAGAGTTTTACGGAATGCTCGTAAAGCCCTTGGCTTTCTTCCCAGAGATAATTCGAACGAATGATCGTCGTGTTGCGACCGGTATTTCCACCGCCGAGCCAGCCTTTTTCGAGCACGGCAATGTTGCGCATGCCATGTTCTTTGGCGAGGTAATAGGCAGTACCCAAGCCATGACCACCCGCACCGACGATGATGGCATCATAGGAGGCTTTCGGCTCCGGAAAACGCCACTGCTCGGGCCAGTTGCGATGCGCGCTCAGCGCGTTCTTGGCAAGATTAAGAAACGAGAAGCGCACTGTGGCTCTCCCTAACCAAAAGACCCGTCACGCGGGCCGGACAATTCGAAAGTGGCGGGATTATCCGAAAAATGCGGTGATCCTGCCAATCAATTCGGACAATAGAGCGATTAGCCTACCCTATCGCGCCTTGTCCATGACGACCCGTCATCGATCTGTCGATTGGCGTCATGAATGACAAAAATGGCTTTAAAACAGGCCTTCCTTGCGACAAATCGCAAGAGCGCTTTGAATTGTTTCATCGCCTTGCGCTTTCATGCTCGAGAGGGCGCGTCCAAGGCATGCGCACGCTTTATCGCACATCTCATGACTGCGACCGCTTGCCGCACAGCTTTGTGTGCAGTTTTCAAAAAAGGCAGGCCCGATCACGGGTGTTGTGAGCGTTGGTGCCGCAACGCTCACGAAAGCCCAAAGCAGCGCCATCATTATCGGCTGATGCACGAGATAGATAGGCAAAGCGTAGCGGCCGAGGCGGGCCAAAGAGCGCGGGACCACGCCGTTTAAAGACCGTATCGCCCCTGACGCGAGATGCGGCATTTTAAGCATCAGTCGCCCTACGAGTAGTCCGGAAAGGACAACGCCAACCCAAGGGAAGAAGGGCACATAATCATTGGTGCGCGGGAGAACCTTATTCAATCCAAGCCAGAACAATGCAGGCTGGTCGAAAAAGGGATGGTTGATAACGCTCGGGGCGCCCAACGCAAGAAGCGCCGATAGGCCGACCAGAATTAGTGACGCACGCAGAAACGGCAAAGCCAAGAGACTTGATAGAGCGATGCAATGAAGCACACCGAAGAAAATCCAATCCTCCGGCATCGTGAAAAATGTTCCAAGTGAAACCAAAGCGGCAGCACCAGCAATTTTTGCAAAGCGGATCAAAAATCCGCGCGCATCAAATCCGTTACGATGTGCAAGTGATAATGAAACACCGACAAGAAAAAGAAATGTGCCTGCAATCAAATGGGAAAGTAGGCGTCCTTCCGGCGTGAACGCAATATCATAAGAAATGAGTTGAAAGAATCCGAGATCCCATGTGAAATGGAATCCGATCATCGCAATGATGGCAACGCCACGCATCACGTCAATGAAAGGCCAACGATTAGAAGAGTGAGCCGATGTCACGCGGGACACCGCACAGATCGATGATTAGTGACGAGCAGCGCCACGCAATGTTTCGATCTGCGCAAGACGTTCGGCCGCCAAGCGACGAGCGTCTTCCGATTGTGCTGCTGCGAGTTCTTCGGTCGCCAACTTCACTTCATGCTCGAAGCGCTGCTCATCCATATCATTTAAAGGGACGGCCTGTTCGGCAAGTATAATAAGTCCGCTTGCGGACACGTCAGCAAAGCCGCCGCGAACAAACAAAATCTGCTTCTCACCTTTAGCGTCTTTAAATGATAGGACGCCAGGGCGAAGTGCAGAGATCACAGGCGCATGATCTTTGAGAACGGCAAAATCGCCTTCTGTTCCCGGAATCACAACTTCTTCGACATCACCCGAGAACAGTAATTTCTCGGGTGAGACGAGTTCGAATGCAAATCCGGTCATGGCGATCTCCGTTCAATCTGTCGCGTTGATTACGCCGCTTCTTTAGCGAGACGATCGGCCTTCTCAATCGCTTCTTCGATCGAGCCAACCATATAGAACGCTGCTTCTGGAAGGTGGTCATATTGACCCTCAACGAGACCCTTGAAGCTCTTGATCGTGTCCGCAAGTGAAACGAGCTTACCGGGTGAGCCGGTGAACACTTCAGCCACGTGGAACGGCTGCGACAAGAAACGCTCGATCTTACGCGCGCGGGCAACCGTCAACTTATCTTCTTCTGACAATTCATCCATGCCGAGAATGGCGATAATGTCTTGCAGCGACTTGTAACGCTGAAGTGTCGACTGCACCGCGCGAGCCACCGCGTAATGCTCTTCGCCAACAATCAATGGCGACAACATACGTGATGTTGAATCGAGCGGATCCACCGCCGGATAAATGCCCTTTTCAGCAATCGAACGTGACAACACGGTTGTCGCGTCCAAATGCGCGAAGGATGTTGCCGGTGCCGGATCGGTCAAGTCGTCGGCCG
>CAWUMH010000061.1:0-10275 GCA_963923565.1 uncultured Alphaproteobacteria bacterium | reverse complement strand
TCTGCGTCGTAACGCCGACGCCCCGCGATATCGACTCGGAACGCCGGGTCGCCAAAGCTGCGTTATTCATATCTATCCCCATCTTGATTGGCCCTGTTACCGGGCACTTCGCTTATTATGCAGAAAAAAGTCTAAATCAATGGGCCCATACCGGATGATTACGGCAAGACCCCTGATCTCCGCAGCAAATAGCCGACCGGACTTTAAATTCAGCCTCCGCGCCTTGTGAATGATCCACAATACATGAGATCATAAGACCTGATATCGTTCCAAAAAGGCGGCCATGCCGTGCCGCCTCCCCGTTACACGCAAGGAGGCAAAATGACCATCCTGATCACAGGTGCCAATCGGGGTATCGGCCTCGCGCTCGCCCAATTCGAGGCGCGACAAGGAAAAGACGTCATCGCAACGACGCGCGGAGAAATTCCTCAAGGTGCAACCAACATCCATTGGGAAAAGCTTGATGTCACGCAGAGTGACTCGCATAAGGCGCTTGCAACACGTCTGAAGGGCCGCCCGCTCACCCGGCTTATTTGCAATGCCGGCGTGCTTCTAGATCGTAGTGAAACGCTTGAAAGCGGGTATGCAGCAGATCTCTGGGCACAATCATTTGCTGTGAATGTCACGGGCGTCTTTTTGACCATTCAAACTTTGCTGCCGAATATCATTGCCGGGCAAGGAAAGATTGCGATCATCTCCTCGCAGATGGGATCAACAACGCGCGCGCCCGGCGGTTCCTATATCTATCGCGCATCGAAAAGCGCGGCCCTTAATCTCGGACGTAACCTTGCATCGGACTTAAAGCCAAAAGGCATTCCTGTCGGCATCTATCATCCGGGATGGGTCAAGACCGACATGGGTGGCAGCGGTGCAGATATTAGTGTTGAAGAGTCCGCGAAAGGACTCTCCGCGCGCCTTGATGCCCTATCGCTTGAGACAACCGGTTGCTTTGAATGTTGGGACGGACGACCGCACGCGTTTTAATAGACAGATCACGCGCAAGAATGAGAATGCGATCATGAGTTTCGATAGTAAAGCTTTTATTCGCGGTATGCCGAAAGCCGAGTTGCATTTGCATATAGAAGGCACACTCGAGCCCGAGATGATGATGGAATTGGCCAAGCGCAATCGCGTGTCACTGCCCTATCGAAATGTCGAAGAGATCAGGAAGGCGTATCAATTTGGCTCCCTCCAAGATTTTCTTGATCTTTATTATGCCGGCATGTCGGTTCTCAAAACGGAACGTGATTTTTTCGACCTCACCTATGCGTATCTCACGCGAATGCATCAGGAACATACCCGTCATGTCGAAATCTTCTTCGACCCTCAGGGCCATACGGAACGCGGCGTGGCCTTTGATACGGTTCTCGATGGTATATCCTCGGCGCTTGAAAGAGCTCAGAGAGAATTAGGGATCACATCAAGACTGATCATGTGTTTCCTTCGCCATCTTTCCGAAGACTCAGCTTTTGAAACATTTGGTCATGCTTGCCGGTGTAAAAGCCGCATTTTCGGCATCGGCCTCGATTCGTCCGAAAAAGGTCATCCGCCTTCAAAATTTTCACGCGTCTATAAAGCAGCGCGTGAGGAAGGATTTTATCCCGTCGCCCATGCCGGCGAAGAAGGCCCGCCCACTTATGTGTGCGAAGCGCTTGATGATTTGAAAGTTAAGCGCATTGATCACGGCAATCGCGCGCTGGAAGATCCGGCAATCGTAAAACGCATTGCTGATGAAAAGATACCACTTACCGTCTGCCCGCTTTCGAATAAAAGACTGCAGGTCTGCCCCGACTTGACACAGCACCCCTTACGCAAAATGCTCGATGCTGATTTGATCGTAACAATCAATTCGGATGATCCATCTTATTTCGGCGGCTATCTCACAGATAACTTCCTCGCCATCGCTGATGCGTTATCGCTTGATCGTAAAGCGATTGAGACACTTGGTCGCAATGCCTTTATCGCGAGTTTTTTGACGGATCAGGACAAACAAAAGGCGCTTGATGCTTTTGATGCTTATGCCAAAGGCTTTCTATAGGTTAGTAAATATATGCACCGTCAAACGCTTAAAATGATTGAACTCGTATGACGTCCTATATTTTAGAAGTCCAAACTCATATCCATGTCGTATTGTCGAAGATTAGGTTCTTAGGAGTTCGTTCCGTGAAAAACTATGTTCGTTCTATGTCTGCGATTACGACGATCGCTGTTCTGGTTTTTGCTTCAACAGCATGGGCTCTGGATGACGGCTGGTATGGAGCCAAATCAGCTGCCGGGGCATGCACTGGATCGATGATGCGATCGACTGTCGCCGTTGAACAGGGCGCACCGATTTCATTGTCGTTCACCAGTGAATCATTTTCATTTCCTAATCCGATCAAACCATCAAAATCGCTGAAGAATACAAAAATGACCGGTCCTGGAGAGCAATTCGATGTTTCAATTGCTGAGATTTCAAAAAACAAGCTCACGATCAAACTGATCGGGGGTGAATGTGCAGGGACACAAGTCGTTTACGAGCCAAAATAGTTATTACGCCGTGAGCTGATTCAACCATGATCACAATCGATCCGATCTAGCCTCTGGCTCAATGGGATTTCCATTTCAACGAATCGGCCTAGTGAGAGTCTTGCCGCTACAAGGAGATACGTCTCACCTTTTAGGTTGTCGCCGCACCCGCCCGCCCCTATACCTTGCCCTCCCCGTTTTTGATGAGGACATCATGTTTTCAGCCCTTTTCGCCCGTTTTGTTGCCCTTATCGGATCCATGATGATCCTCTGGCGCCGCGCGACGATCCCGACCCCCGCGCAAGCGGTCGGCCAAGCGCCTTCAATTCCTGCCCCCCGCCCCCAGGGGGCGCTGCCCACTCTCAAAATGCCGACAGCAAAAGGCTGGGAGCCGGGCCACCTCCCTGAGGTTGTGCCGGGTCTCAAAGTAAATGCCTTTGCGACCGGCCTCAAACATCCGCGCTGGATCGAAGTTCTCCCGAATGGTGATGTTGCCGTTGCCGAAGCGCTTTTTGTCCCTGGCGGTATTTCATCTGTTTTTGATTACGCGATGCAAAGCACCATGCGCCGCGCGGCGGCTATTGGCGATAGTCCCAATCGTATTACTTTGTTGCGCGATACCAATCGCGATGGTGTGGCTGAAGAGCGATTCACTTTTCTCGATCAACAAAATCAGCCTTTCGGTATGGCGCTTCACGATAATGTTTTTTATGTGGGCAATACGGATGCGTTAATGGCGTTCGATTACCAGCCGGGAGCAACAAAGCTCACAGGACCTGGCCGTAAACTCGCAAGCTACAAGCCAGCCGGCCATTGGACGAGAAGTCTGATTTTGAGTCCTGATCGCAGCAAGCTCTATGTCGGCGTGGGTTCACTCTCCAATATCGCCGAACAAGGCATGGAAGTAGAAGAAGGCCGCGCCTGCATTTATGAAGTGGATCTCAAATCTCATGAGTCACGCATTTTTGCGAGCGGCTTACGCAACCCTGTCGGCGTTGCTTGGGAACCGACAAAACAAACACTCTGGACTGTGGTGAATGAGCGCGATGGTATTGGTGATGAAACACCACCCGATTATCTCACGGAAGTGAAAGACGGTGCGTTCTATGGCTGGCCCTATTGCTATTGGGGTCAAACAGTTGATGATCGCGTGCCACAAGATCCCGCGATGGTCGCCAAAGCGACGCGGCCTGATTATGCGCTTGGCGGTCACACCGCTTCACTCGGCTTATGCTGGTTGCCTGCGGGCACATTGCCCGGCTTTGGCGAAGGCATGGTCATCGGCCAGCATGGTTCATGGAATCGCAGCACGCTCTCAGGCTACCGTGTTGTCTTTGTGCCGTTCCAGAATGGCAAACCATCAGGTCGTCCGCGCGATATTCTCTGGGGCTTCTTGTCACCTGACGAGCGTTATTCTTATGGACGTCCTGTTGGCGTTACGCTCGCACCGGGCGGCGGCATTCTCGTGGCCGATGACGTGGGCGATGTGATCTGGCGTATCGTGGGTGAATGACTTTCGTTCCCCGCATCACGTCGCTCGGCCGATGCTGATTACAAGGCGAAAGATGATGATTGCCGGAAGCGCTGCAGCGCTTCTGGTATCCCTCACGAACGCGCGCGCAGATGATGTCATCCGTATCGCAACACTCGCTTCGGGCACGGTGGCCTGGGAGATCGATACAATCATTCATCACGGCCTTGATCACAAAAATGGATTTACGTTGTCCGTTGTGCCCGTTGCAGGAAAACAAAGCGCTGATGTGATGTTGGCCGCAGGCGCAGCCGATATAATCGTTACCGATTGGATCTGGGTTTCGCGCCAACGCAATCAAGGTGCGGATTATACATTCATTCCCTATTCCAAGCAGATCGGTTCTGTGCTGGTGCCTTCACAATCACCACTTAAGACATTTGCTGATCTCAAAGGTAAAAAAATCGGTATTGCCGGAGGCCCAACAGATAAAAGCTGGGTTCTGATCCGCGCCTATGCCCAAAAGACATACGCACTTGATCTTGCTCAAGAGTCGCAACCGGTCTTTGCCGCACCACCGCTTTTGAACGAAGAACTCGAGCGTGGCGGTATTGATGCGCTCATTACCTTTTGGCAATTCGCTGAACCGTTGAAAGCCAAAGGCGCGCGAGAACTCATCACGCTTGCAGATATAGCGCAAACACTCGGCCTTGATCCGGAGACACCCTTATTGGGTTATGTGTTTTCAGAAGGCTGGGCCAAATCCCATTCCGGTCTAGCCTTAAAACTCTCAAAGGCGTCACGCGAGGCAAAAGCCATTCTTGCGTCAGATAATTCTGAATGGGAGCGCCTGCGACCCTTGATGAGGGTACAAACGGATCAAGATTTTGAAGCCTTGAAAGCGGGCTTTCGCGCCGGTATTCCCGCGTCAAACGAAATCAATATTGAAGCCGCGCAACGTCTTTTTACTGTCCTTGCCGCCATTGGCGGTCGTGACCTCACCGGCGATCAAACAACACTCGCTCAAGGCACCTTCGCAACCTATTGACCCCTGTTCGATTGCCCTTCCTTCCGTTACCTTGTGATTATGCTTCGTTCGCCCTTGCTTCCTCTTCTCTCAAGTATGGCCCTTATTCTCTTATGGGCCGCGCTCGCTTATTCATTGCAGAGCCGTTATCTGCCGACACCGCTTGATGTGGCATCCGCCTTCGAGACTGAGTTCACTTCCGGTGCTTTGGTCTTTCATCTCGGCGCAACATGTTTGCGCGTGCTCGGCGCTTTTTGTTTGGCGCTTCTCTTTGGAACCGCGCTCGGCCTTGCATTGGGGCGCTCGCCGAAAACGAATCTGATTTTTGATCCCTGGCTTATTTTTGCGCTCAATCTTCCGGCTCTTGTCATAATCGTCTTTTGTTATCTTTGGTTAGGACTAACCGAAACCGCAGCGATTATCGCAGTAGCGCTTAATAAAATTCCGAATACTGCCGTCACCATGCGCGAAGGGGCGCGCGCACTTGATCCTTCGCTTGACCAGGTTGCTGCAATTTTTGGTTACAAGGGATGGAATAAATTCATCCATTTTATATTACCGCAACTCGAGCCCTTCTTGGCCTCTGCCATTCGTAATGGACTGGCCTTGATCTGGAAAATCGTTCTCGTTGTTGAACTCATTGGACGAAGCAATGGCGTCGGCTTCCAAATCAACTTTTTCTTCGCTCAATTCGATCTCGCCCGCATCATGATCTACACGCTGAGCTTTATGGTCATTGTTGGTTTGATTGAAGCTTTTATCATCAAGCCTTGGGAAACGCGGGCGCGCTTTTGGCGGGGTGACGCGTGATGACATTCACCTTCGCCTCAAAATCATTCGGCACTCAAACAATCCTCGCACCGCTCACCCTCACGCTTGAAAAGGGCACAGTCACAGCGCTTATGGGCCCTTCGGGTTCAGGCAAAACAACGCTGCTCAAAATGATCGCTGGACTTGATCAAGACGATGCGCGAACGCCCAAGAACCCATTGAAAATCGGCATGATGTTTCAAGAGCCGCGTCTTTTGCCTTGGAAGACCGTGCAAGAAAACATTGAATTAGCCGGTCCTATAAGAGATCTTTTGCAGGCCTTGGACCTAGACGATGCGGGCGCCCTCTATCCAAGACAATTATCGCTCGGCATGGCAAAGCGCGTTGCCTTTGCGCGCGCCATGGCATCTCAACCCGATCTTCTCCTTCTCGATGAACCTTTTACATCACTCGACGATGCGCGCGTTGATCTCATGCGCACAATGATTAATGAGACAAAAAACAGATTAAACATTCCCGTTTTAATCACCACGCATGATCGCGTGGATGCTGAAGCGCTTCAGGCAGATATTTACGCTCTCGAAGGACGTCCCGCAAAAATCAGAAACTTGAATGGCGCGTGAGCGATTTAAAATACCGAATGGTCTCCCCGCTCATGCTGAATTTCATCAGCGAGCAATCGATCATAGTGATCAAAAAGCGTATCGCTTCCGGTTGAAGGCGTGAGCGAAGCGTCATAAAGTCCTGTTTCGGGATTAAGCACGAGCATGGATTCAGTTGCATAATAATAACCGATCCTTGCAAGCTCTGCCTTTTCTGCAATCCCCTTATTAAGGCGTCCTATGAGGCGCAGAACGCCAATAATCAAAATCATCAGCGCGAGCGGTACGGATTTAAGTTGCGGCGCGCGGTTCAAGCGGGAAAAAAGATAATCGCCTTGATCACGCGGTGTAATCGCAGGACCCGGACCGCCGATGGGCAGGATTCGATTCCATCGTGTCTCATCCTCAACACATCCCGCGATATAATCAGCAAGATCACGATCGCTAATGGGCTTACACGCCGTCAAACACCCATTGCCGAAAATCAAAAAAGATTTGCCCTGTTTGATACGATCCACTTGTCCCGACAGTGATTTGAAAAAGGCGGTAGGACGAATAATCGAGTATGTAAGACCTGACTGGATCAATTCTTTTTCGAAAGCAAGCTTCGCGTGTTGAAACGCGAGGCGCGGCTTTTGGACACAAAGCGCTGATAACATGACAAAATGTTTTACGCCTGCTTCTTTCGCAACGCGGAGCGCTTGAGAATGTGCTTGATAGTCAATCGCCCACGCATCACGCGGTGCGCCCGTCCGTGACGCAAGGCAGGAGACAACATAATCAAATTGTTCTCCGCGAAAGCCATCACGCTTAAGGGAAGCGATATCGGTGACATTGCCAAAGCGATACTCAGTACCAGCATCATCTCGTTGCGTATCTTGATCGGATGAATGGGGCGTTCCGCTACGCCGCTGTCGTATAAAACATACAACCGGATAACCACGATCTCTTAGCGCCTGCACTGTGGCACGACCAATCGTTCCTGTGGCGCCCAACACAAACACGCGCCCCCGATGCAAGGGATTTACCGATGAAGTGGACAGAGTAGCTTGTGGATTCATGATCTTCGGTCAGACGAATTACTCCCAAGCGTAACAGGCTCGGGCCGAAGCACCAAGGTCTTCCATGCCTCAGCTATGGAGACCTGGCGCTTCTTGTCCCGTGCTCGCTACATATTCGGTATAGCCACCACCATAGACATGAACCCCTTCAGGTGTAAGTTCGAGAACACGGTTGGAGAGCGCTGAAAGAAAATGCCGATCATGCGAGACGAAGAGCATTGTCCCTTCAAAATCCGCCAGAGCTTTGATCAACATGTCTTTCGTCAGGACATCGAGATGGTTGGTTGGCTCGTCGAGTACAAGAAAATTCGGCGGATCATAAAGCATCCGTGCCATGGCGAGACGTGCCTTCTCGCCACCCGATAACACACGGCATTTCTTTTCAACATCGTCGCCGGAAAACCCGAAGCACCCGGCAAGCGCACGCAAGGACCCCTGCCCCGCTTGCGGAAATGTTGATTCAAGTGACTCAAATACGGTGTGTTCACTGTCCAAAACATCCATAGCGTGCTGCGCGAAATAGCCGAGCTTCACACTGCCGCCAATGGCAACACTACCTTCATCAGGCTCCGTATTGCCGGTAACCAATTTCAACAAGGTCGATTTGCCGGCGCCATTGACGCCCATCACGCACCACCGCTCTTTACGACGGATACTGAAATCAAAGCCTTCATAAATCCGGCGGCTGCCATAGGATTTATGAATATTTTTCAGCGCAACCACATCATCACCCGAACGCGGCGCGGGCGGGAATTCGAACAAAATTGATTGACGCCGCTTCGGCGGCTCAACTTTGTCTATCTTTTCAAGTTTTTTCACGCGGCTCTGCACTTGCGCCGCATGTGAGGCACGTGCCTTGAACCGTTCGATGAATTTGATTTCCTTGGCGAGCATCGCTTGCTGCCGCTCGAAACGCGCCTGTTGCTGGCGCTCATTCATATCACGCTGCTCTTCGAAAAATTTGTAATTGCCCGAATAGGTATTGAGCTCACCGCCATCGATTTCGAGAATTTTTGAAACAACACGATTCATGAATTCGCGATCATGCGATGTCATGATCAAGAGGCCATCATAACTTTTGAGAAAGGCTTCGAGCCATATCAAACTTTCGAGATCAAGATGGTTGCTCGGTTCGTCAAGCACCATCGCATCAGGCTTCATCAGAAGAATACGCGCCAATGCCACGCGCATTTTCCATCCACCCGAGAGGACACCGACATCACCCTCCATCATCTCTTGGCTAAAGCTCAAGCCGGCAAGCACTTCGCGCGCGCGGCTCTCAAGCGCATAGCCATCAAGCTCTTCGAATTTTGCCTGAACCTCACCGTAACGTTCAACAAGTTCATTGATCTCATCAAACCGCTCGGGATCGGCCATCGCGGTTTCAAGCGCTTTCAACTCAATCGCGACGGCACTTATAGGTCCGACACCATCCATCACTTCGGCAACAGCGGAACGGCCTTTCATCTCGCCAACATCTTGGCTGAAATAGCCAATGGTCATGCCACGATCGACAATGATCTGTCCTTCATCGGGCTGTTCTTCGCCCGTGATCATGCGGAAAAGGGTTGTCTTGCCCGTGCCATTCGCGCCCACAAGACCGATTTTCTCGCCCCGCTGCAAAGCGGCCGAGGCCTCGATGAAAACGATCTGGTGACCATTCTGCTTGCTGATATTTTCGATGCGGATCATGTGCCGTGAGGCCCTGGATTAAGGAATGTCAGGGAGCCCATAGGCCATTCAGCGCGCGAACGAAAGAGCCCGGCATGCTTGGCGCGTAAATTTAGCTATCAAAAGCACCTTTGCGGGCGTGCAAGTGTCCGTGCGATCAAAATTGGACAAAAAAAGAGCGGCACGGAAATGAGGATTACCCTCGTCTCCGTGCCGCGCTTTGTAAAGTTAAATTAGCTTAGCCGAACACATTGGTGAGCGCGCGGTCGATGACATCGGTAATCCGGTCGATGTCATTGGCCGTCGCAATCAATGCGGGCGAGAGGCAGAGCGTATTGTTCAACCCGTCGAGCGACCGATTGGTCGCGCCGATGATCACGCCTTGCTTCAAGCAATCGGCAACGACAGCCTGCACGCGCTTTTCATCGATGGGCTCTTTGGTCTTACGGTCTGCCACAAGTTCAGCACCGAGGAAGAGGCCCAAGCCACGGACATCGCCCACAACATTGTGCTTTTCTTTGAGCGCCTCAAGATTCTTAAGGCACCGCTCACCCATGCGCACAGTATTTTCGAGAAGATTTTCATCTTCAATAATGCGCATATTTTCGAGAGCTGCTACCGGACCTGCGGTGCACCCGCCAAAGGTCGAGATATCGCGGAAATAGCTCATCGGATCTGAAGCGTCATCCTTGAACATCTCGAAGACGCGTTCGGTGGTCACCGTGCAGCTGATCGCCGCATAGCCGGAAGCCACACCCTTCGCCATGGTCACGAAATCAGGCTTCACACCATATTGCTGATAGCCGAACCATTTACCAGTACGGCCAACGCCGCACACGACTTCATCGATGTGAAGCAGGATCTGATATTTTTCGCAGATCTGCTGAACACGTTCCCAATAGCCCTTCGGAGGAACGATAACACCACCACCCGCTGTTACCGGCTCGAGAACAAGGCAGCCAACCGTATCGGGGCCTTCGCGCAAGATCACTTCTTCAATCGCATTCGCGGCGCGCTCGCCGTAATTCTCGACATCCCACTGCTTGCGATATTCGAGGCAATGCGGAACGCTGATAAAGCCATCCGGAAAGGGTCCATATTGCGCAGCACGTTGCGGCTGACCTGATGTCGCGAGCGTGGCGATCGTCGTACCGTGATAATCTC
>CAWUMH010000060.1:0-10344 GCA_963923565.1 uncultured Alphaproteobacteria bacterium | reverse complement strand
CCTATCGCAAAGGCGCTTTCCGCAACGCGCGGAGATCTTTTGAACCCGTGGCGAAGCACGCCAAGCGCAAAGCGCGCGCAAAAAATTCAACATGCGCGATGACAGCTTCCGTGCCCTGCATCGCGGGCGATAAGAGCGCAGCCGCTTGTCCAACAAGATCAGCACCAAGGCGAATTGCTTTCGCGGCATCGAGCCCGTTTCGCACGCCACCGGAAGCGATCAATGACAAATCGGGAAAACGCGCGTGAAGAGATGCGAGCGCCTCAACCGTCGGAATGCCCCAGTCTCGAAATAACTCACCGAGATCATGCGTCGGTTGATCCGGCGCACGACGGCCTTCAACAGCCGCCCAACTTGTGCCGCCTGAGCCCGCGACATCGATGGCCGCGATGCCGCATTCGAGCAAGCGCCGCGCGACATCAACCGAAATGCCAAAGCCGACTTCTTTCACGATGAGGGGCTTTGAGAGTTTAGGAACTAGACCGGCAATCGCCTGAGTTACACCGCGCCAATCATGATCGCCGTCTTTTTGTAAAACTTCCTGAACCGGATTGAGATGCAAGATCAAAGCATCTGCGCCAATCTCGTCAACAGCGCGGCGCGCATGATCAAGGCCCATGCCGTTCACGAGCTGCACCGCACCGAGATTGGCATAAATCGGAATGGTCGGCGCATAGTCGCGCAGATGACGATCAAGTCCATGCGCCTTGCCGCCCGAAAGCGCGATGCGCTGTGAACCGACACCCATGGCAAAGCCACAATGTTCGGCCGCTTCCGCAATCGCACGATTGATGCGATCGGAATCAGCCGGACCGCCAGTCATCGATGACGCGAGGAAAGGAATCTTGAGCGTTTTGCCGAGAAAGCGCGTCGAGAGATCAATCGCGTCAAAAGACAATTCGGGAAGCGCGTTGTGCTCGAACGCAATGCCGTCAAAACCGGCAGAGGCACTATGGCGGGCAGCGCCCGAAAGCACGATATCGATATGATCGCGTTTGCGTTGTTCGATATCGGTCATGCGGCACTCCGGAGCGAAGCGCCGCATGACAGGAATTCAATAAAACCGATTACGGCTTGCTCTTGAGATAGGCGATAACGTCGGCCACTTCCTGCGGGTTTTTCAAACCAGCGAAGGCCATCTTCGTGCCGGGAACATAAGCGCGCGGATCGGGAAGATAGGCAGCGAGCGTCGCCTCGTCCCAGACGAGGCCTTCCGCTGCCTTCGCCTTCGCACCGTCCGAATAAGCATAACCCTCGACCGAGGCGCCCTTGCGGCCCACAATGCCCTTCAGCGTCGGGCCGATCTTGTTCACACCCTGCTCGTTCTCGTGGCAGGCTTTGCACTTGATAAACACTTTCTCGCCAGCGGCGGCATCGCCATCCGCGAATGCGGGGGTGGCGGCCATCACCATTGCGGCGAGTGACGAAATAATCAGAATTCTGGACATGCGCGATTTCCTTCCTGCAGTCGGTCTGAATGTCAGACGACATCATCTTACGCGCGCCCCTCATAGTCCGGATTAGTTGGCAAGGAAACAATCTTAAGAGCCAACTCAATCAAATGGGCCACAAAGCTTAAGCCCATACACACCACAATCACCACCACACCACCGCCGGTGAGCGCGGTGCGCAAAGCAAACACCAAGGCGGCTCCGGCGAGGAGTGCTGCCCAAAATCCGGGAATGAGTCGCGCGAGGCCCTTTTTACGAAGAAAAAAGCCCAAAAACACCGCCTCAATCACCATAACGGCAATGATGAGATCGGCGGCGTAGCCGCTCGCAACAAAGTCCTCAATCATGCTGCACGGCTCCAAAAGGGCGATTGAGGACAACAATCTGCCAATTGAGCAGGCTCGCGATAGCGACCCAGACGAGATAGGGCAAAAAATAGAGAGCCGCGGCCAATGAGTGGTTTCCGAGCACGACCATGACCGCAAGAATGGACAACCAAAAGATGATCACTTCAACAAAGGCCCAGTCGGGGCGGCGCACCGCAAAGAAGATCGCATTCCAAAGAATGTTGAGCACCGCATTCACGCCGAGAACCGCCACACATTGCCAATAGGCATCAGCATCCGGCGCGGCCTGAAGCCCCTTCGCGGCGCCCAGCGTGGCACAGACCAGAACGAGCGTCCAAATCGGGCCAAAAGCCCAATCCGGTGGCTTCCAACCGGGAAACTTCATCGAGCGATACCAAGGGCCTGTATCGGTCATGAAACCACCAGCGCCCGCCACAATAATGGCCGCCGCCGCTGACCCCGCAAGCGCAGGCAAAAAGCCAGGATCGAAATCGATCATGCCGGTTTCACCAGCCCCAGAAGATGCGCCATATCTTTGAAGAAGATCTTCACATGCGCAAGCGGATCAGCGCGTACGAGTTTCTTTTCCGTATAAGACTGCCAAGTGAGACGTTGCACATCTTTATCGGCGCACATGGATACAAAGCGCTCACGCAATCCATCTGTACGATACCAGAATTTCTGCATGATCCCGAGAATGAAAAAGACGCGTCCGTGATCTTTCATGAAGGCTTTACGCGCGTGTTGTAAGGCGCGCGCGTCACCAGTGACGAGACAGGCGTCCACCGCTTCAGCCGCTAAACGCCCGCCGAGCATGGCGTAATAAATGCCCTCACCTGATGCTGGCGCAACAACGCCTGCCGCATCGCCTGCAAGAAGAACATCACGGCCATTATCCCACCGCTTGAGCGGCTTCAACGGAATCGGCGCGCCTTCTTTACGAATCGTTTCTAGCGACGCGAAGCCAGCATCACGGCGCAATTCCGCAACCGATCCTTTCAATGAAAATCCTTTATTGGCACTGCCTGTGCCGATGCTCATCGTCGATCCATGCGGAAAAACCCAGGCATAGAAATCAGGCGATAATGTTCCGCGATAATAAACATCGCAACGTGCAGACTCATAAGCGACACTATCTGCCTCGGGGGCTTTTACAATCTCGTGATACGCAAAGACATAAGGCATACGATCGCCGCCACGAATTGTATCGCGTGCAACTTTTGATAAAGCGCCGTCAGCGCCAATCACGAGACGCGCAGTAATCGAGGCTTCTTGGCCGTCTGCATTTTTATAAATGATACGCGGTGTGCCATCGCCTTCGCGTTCGAACCGTTCATAAGTACCCGTCATGCGATGCGCACCTGAGTTTGCGGCGCGTTCGCGCAACCATTCATCAAAATGATCACGATCAACCATGCCGACATAAGAGCCTTCAACCGGCATATCGACATGACGACCCGAGGGCGACACGATGCGCGCGCAATTAACCCGCGCAACAATCAACTCATCGGGAATTGCAAAATCACGAATGAGACGCGGCGGAATAGCACCACCACAAGGTTTGATGCGTCCTGCGCGATCAAGAAGTGCAACGTTGCGGCCCGCTCGTGCAAGATCATCAGCAGCGGTTGCGCCCGATGGGCCGCCGCCAATCACAACAACATCGAAGATGTTTGACTCATTCTGAAGATGCGATGTCATATCAACGTCCCTCCACGCCGATTTCATGGCCCGCTGCCAGAACAAGCGGATTTTGATTTTCTGAATGCGCCGCATGACGACCAATCGATGTGGCGAGCCATGCAGCAATCACAAACAACAGGGCTTCAATGGCAAAGACGGACGCGTAAGCAATCTCCGGTGCGTCCATAAATATGCGGAAAAAATCTGAGAGACCTGTTCCCGCAACGCCACCTAAACCGAACGCAACCGCTTGTGCGGCACCGAATAACCCCATGCGCAGACCTTCATGCGCGGCACCCTCTGCGCGCGCCGATGAAAACATCGACCCAATAGCCGCTACCGCATAAACGCCATTGGCAAAACCCAAAGCAAAAACCGATGCCGAAATGGGCCAAGGCGGGCCCATACGAGCCGCAACGACAAGACCAATCAATGCGAGAGATGATCCAAAACATCCCAGCATGACCCAGTTGCGTAATTCCATGAATCGATTGCGGTTGAAGAGTGTTGCTAAAACACCAACCAAAATCATGCCCAACAAAACGCCGCCATTCTGCATACCGGAAAGGGAGGCGGTCTGCCCCGGCGTTAATCCGAAGCGTAAAGCGGCAAAAGGTTCGAGAATGAGATCCTGCGCGCTATAGGCAAGCATCGAGATAAACACGAAAATGGCAAAGCGTCGCGCTTCCGCCATACGCCACACATGCGAGAAGGCCTCACGAAATGCGGGCTTCGCTGCGCCATCAGTTGGTGATGCAACAGTTTTTAGTTTTTGATGCGGCTCAAGCCGATAGAGCGCGATCAATGAAATCAAAAAAGCAATGCCGCAAATCGCACTGGCGAGAGACACAAGCCGCAGCGGTGTGAAAGGATCAAGAAAATGTCCGACAAAAGCTGATGTCAAAATGAAGCCAACAATCATCATGATCCAGACAATTGTTGCCGCAGCCGCGCGTTTCTCGCGCTCTACATGACTGGCAAGAAAAATCAGCAAGGATGTTCCCGCTGCACCAACGCCGACACCGATTAAAGTGAATGCGATAAAGGCTATCCCTAAGCCAAAAATTGTCGAAGAGGCGGTCAAACCGACAGACAAAGACGCCAGCGCTCCACCCAATGCGAGAATAGCCATACCTCCGATGATCCACGGCGTGCGGCGCGCACCCTGATCAGATCCATGACCCCACCGCGGACGAAGGATTTGCAACGCATAATGCCATGTCACGAGCAAGCCTGGCACGAGTGCGGGCAAAGCCAATTCAACAATCATCAAACGATTGATGGTTGAAGTTGTGAGCACAACAATGCCGCCTAAAGCAGCCTGAACAAGACCGACGCGAATGATACCGAACCAGCCGAGATGTGCGCTCGCCATTCTATCCTCCTGCTATGCTACGAACAGCAAAAGCCGAAACCAACATGCCGAGCACATAAAGCGTTGTGCCGGTCGCATTATAGAACGCCGCTTGGCCCTTTGGATCTTTCAAGAGACGCCGCATGAGAAAGCCTTGCGCAATCAACAAGGCCACAACACCAAGCGCGTGATAAGGACGGTCCCAAGAATTCAGCAATGCGATGACAATAATTTGTGGCACGGCCATCACGGCGCAGGCCAATAGAGCCGCGCGTTCAACACCAAGTTTTGCAGGCAATGAGCCGATCCCCATTTTGAGATCGCCTTCGACGGATTTGAAATCATTGAGCGTCATGATGCCGTGCGCGCCGATGCTGTAGAGCAGCGCAAGCAAGAGAATCGGCGTTGAAGGCACATCGCCTTTCAACGCAGCCGCACCCGTAAACCAGGGCAACCCCTCATAACAAACACCGACCGCCGCATTGCCCCACCAGCCATTGCGCTTCAATCGCACCGGTGGCGCGCTATAGGCCCATGCCGCAATAAGCCCGAAGACCGCCGCCCAGAACACGGCTTTCCCAAGCAACGCGGCGACAATCAGCGACACACCGCTCCAAATAATGCCGATGGCGAGACCCCAACGACCGGGAATGCGGCCTGAAGGAATCGGACGGTTCGGTTCGTTGAGGGAATCTACATGGCGGTCATACCAGTCATTGACCGCCTGGCTCGTGCCGCAGACAAGCGGACCGGACAGCGCCACCCCCAATGCCAGAAGATCGAGATGCTCGAGAACCGGAACGCCGGAGGACACAACACCGCAACCAAACGCCCACATCGGCGCGAACCAGGTAATTGGCTTCAACAGTTCAAGAATAGCCGAAGGCGCTGGCAGCGCGAGGGTCGAGCGCGTTGAGACCGAATTCACCATAGTGAGACGGTATGCCTGACAGTTTTTTCTGTCAATTCAAGCTGACGGAAAGATTAGTCCTTTTCCGAGCCGCCCTTTTCCTCAATGCCGTGGCGATGGAGCTTCACATAAAGGCTCTGACGGCTAAGCCCGAGCATGTCAGCGGAGCTCGCGCGGTTATTGTCATTGAGTTGAAGTGCCGCCTCAATGCAGAGCCGCTCGATAATGTCGGTCGTTTCGCGCACCAGATCCTTGAGCGGGACTTTGCCGACCAGTTTGGTCATTTCATCGACCGAACGGAGAAGACTGCGCTTGCCCGGATCATCTGTCGCCACACGGCGGGCGATGCGACGGATCGTAAAGCCGATCACAGCAGGGTCTGAGTCTTTAACCGCCACGCCTGAGACTTCCACATCTTCCACGGTGCCGAATTGCCCGCGTAGCACTGTGGAGAATTGGCGAATGATTTTATGTTCAATCACGCTTGAATAAAGAAGGCCGGTATCAACACCGACACGGCCGAGCCACCGGTCGAGCGGTTCACCGCGTGCCTGTTCTTCGCTGCCCAATTGAACGAATTCAAGGAAGGCGGCATTCGTCGCGATGATGCGACGATCCAGATCTGTCAACACAAACGCATCCGGCATGGCTTGAACGGCAGCAAGCGTTTGCGATTGCGTTTTGGGTACAACGACACCACGCGCACCAACGGCAAGCGGGAATAAACGGAACATGTAAAGCACCGCGTTATTCTCGCGGAACACCGTGGCGCTTGTTACGGCTTGCTGTTCACCGCCCAAAGTCAATGCCACATCATCAACACGTCCGACTGAACGCAATGACGCGAGCATCGCTGTGACTTTATCGAGATCAGCACCCGAAAAAGCATCGGTAAAGGCTGAACCTACAAGGCGTCGCAATTGTTTATTGAGCAAATTCGCAGCGGCGGGATTGGCTTCAACAACACGGCCCGAACGGCCATCAACAACAATCAAAGCCTCTGTTGCGACTTGCATCAACAACCGATAGCGCGTCTCGATATGACGAAGCCGCGCATATTCTTGCTCGATCGACAATTCGGCAGAGACAAGCCGCTGCTGCATTGAAGCGACAGCGCGCATATCACGCCCCACCGCAACCGCGTGTCCGTCACGTCCGACGCGAATAAATTTATAGCGAACGGGGAGATCCTCGCCCGCTTTCAAAGGATGATTGATTTGGCGCCAACGCGGCGGCTGTCCGGTGGCCACGTCTTGCAGCATTTCCGAGACTTTCACGCGGCTTTCAAACGTCACCGTGTCGACGAGTGCTTTGCCGGGCCAGCCGATGAAAAAATCGGACGGGAGATCGCCAGAAGCGAAGACGCCATCTGTGATGATACCTTCCGAATTGATGATGAAGACAATATCGCCTGAAGCCGACAGAACCGCGGCCGCCACGGAGGGATCAAGCGTTTCGAGATGGGCGGTAAGCGCGCCGATCCCCTGGCCGGCGAGCGGTGAAGATCCCTTTTGTATGGACTGGTTCTGGTTCACGAAACTGACACTGGTTAACTTGTGGCGGGCTTACTAACCCAGGAATTGGCGAGGATTACGGCATCATTGACATCCGCCACACAGGCATCCGCCGCCACAAGGGTCTTCAAATCCGGATAATCGGCGAGCCCGACGCCACCAATGATCACTTTGATCGACCGATTGAGGGAATGATAACGCGCAAGCGTGATAGCGGAGCGCAGGGGCTCGAGCAAGCGTTGGCCCCCAAGGGTCAAACCAATGATATCATAGGATTTATCGGCGACGGCGACAGCGATTTCCTCGGCCCCCGCGCGCAAAAGACAGTCGACATCCCAGCCGTCACGGAGGAAAAACTCCTCGACAATCTTCAAGCCGAATGTGTGTTGCTCACCCGGTGACGGGACCAACAAAATCGAACCTTTTTGGTCCGAAATATCCAAATTTCCGACATTCCAAGGGCGAATTTGCCGTGTAATCTGCTGAATTCGGGCCAATCCAACGGTAACATCCACGAAATTACACAAATCAGATTCCCACAACTCGCCCATAACCCGGGCGGCCGGAGCCATCACATCGAGCAAAATGGCCTCAACACTCACACCGCGCTCGAGTAAAATCTCGACAAAACGGAACGCATCCCGGCTATCGGCGCCCACAACAAGGCGACAAAAGCCCGAAATCGTATCCCGATCGAGCAGCTTTCCAGCCGAAATCGCTTCGACGACCGCCCCGGTATCCACACCAAAATTCAGGAGAAGGCGGGGGACTATGACATTTTCAACGGTCTCGGCGAGGAGGCCCTGCAAGGGAAGAGCGGCATTGTGACGGGCTAAATGCCCCCGAATATCGAGATCCGGGTCTGAAACCGTAAGAAAACCGGTCGATTCGTCGCTGTATCCGTAAGAATGCTCTGAAAAAGAGTCGCGCCGAGACCCGGCCATGCCGCCGCCGGCTTGGCCGTCTCTGTCCGTCGAATGATCGGACGTCGACACAGATTACCCCCCAACTACCCGAAAACGGGCACGATATCCGGCTCCTATTAACCGAACACGGGATCGGAGTGCGTTAGCCTTACGCCGAGAGGCTCAGCCTATGATCCGAGCACCCTTCCCCGACCTGTGACAGTATAGCGCAGATTATCTCTCGCGGACAGATGTTTCGTTCATCTGTCCACCCGCGCATAATAAATGTCATTTTTATAAGACGTCAACATTGCTTGACACATATGGAGGGCAAGGGTTAGCTTTTTCCTATGAGGGATCAGGCCGGCCATTGGTGCCGGAAGGAACCCTCGGGAGGATCTGGATGACCGATCCCGGCCATCATGGGGCACCGCAGCCGCAGCTCTACACGGACGCTGAGCGGCAAAGGCGGGATTCGTCACCTTGGACGCTTGTTCAGGGGATCCTCGCGCCTGTCCAATTTCTGATTTTCCTCATCAGCCTTGGCCTTGTGATGCGCACGCTGATGACGGGTGAAGGCGCCTTCGCTGCGCATCTCTCGATTCTCGCCAAAACAGTCGCGCTCTACACGATCATGATTACCGGTGCGCTGTGGGAGAAAGATGTCTTCGGACAATATCTCTTCGCGCCTGCCTTCTTCTGGGAAGATGTCGTCAGCTTCGTCGTTATCGCGCTCCATACACTTTATTTAACCGGCCTTGTGTTCGGCCTGATGGATGACCGCGCTTTGTTCATCATCACCCTCCTCGCCTATGCGACCTATGTGGTGAATGCCGCGCAGTTTTTGTGGAAGCTTCGTGTCGCACGTCTTACCGCCCCCCGCTCTCAAACAATGGGAGCGACATTATGAATCTTCCTTTCCGCCCTTCGCAAAATGGCACTGATCGCGGATGCACTGACCAGCAGACGCTAAAACAACGCGGTCAACACGAAGTCTTTTGCGGTTTAACGAGCATTGTGTGGCTGCATCGCAAAATTGAAAACGCGTTCTTCCTCGTTGTCGGTTCACGCACATGCGCGCATCTCATTCAATCAGCCGCTGGTGTAATGATTTTCGCTGAGCCCCGTTTTGGTACAGCCATCATTGATGAGCGTGATCTTGCAGGTCTCGCCGATATTGATGACGAACTTGATTCCGTTGTCGGTCGCTTGCTTGAGCGCCGCCCCGATATTGAACTTCTGTTCCTTGTGGGCTCTTGCCCGTCAGAAGTCATCAAGCTTGATTTGAAACGCGCTGCTCAAAGACTTTCAAAACTGCATACACCAAAAGTGCGGGTGTTGAATTATTCCGGTTCCGGCATTGAAACAACCTTCACACAAGGTGAAGATGCTTGTCTTTCAGCGCTCGCCTCAGATGCGCAAAAAGAAAATCCCGACGCGGCTGATCAGCTTCTCGTTGTGGGCGCGTTAGCAGATGTCGTTGAAGATCAATTCCGCCGCCTCTTCACAGAAATAGGCATTCACAATGTCACATTTCTCCCGGCGAAAAAGGCGAATGCGCCGCTGATCATTGGCCCGAAGACAAAATACCTTCTTGCACAGCCCTTCTTGGGCGATACCGCACGCGTTCTTGACGATCGCGGCGCGAAACGTATCACCGCAGCCTTCCCGCTTGGTGCTGAAGGGACAACCGCGTGGTTAAAAGCGGCGGCAGAAAGCTTTGGCGTGAGCGCCGAGAAATTCGAAAGCGCCACCGCTGCCGGTCATCGTCGCGCACTCATTGCGATGGAAGCACATCGCGAGGCGCTGCAAGGCAAAAGAATATTCTTCTTCCCCGACTCACAACTCGAAATTCCGCTCGCACGTTATGTGTCGGAAGAACTCGGCATGCGTCTTGTTGAAGTCGGCACACCCTATCTTCATCGCGCGCATCTCGCTGAAGATCTCGCGCGTCTGCCTGCTGGCACATTATTGTCAGAAGGACAGGATGTTGAGCGTCAACTTGATCGGTGCCGCGCTGAAGACCCTGATCTTGTTGTCTGTGGCCTTGGCCTTGCCAATCCGCTTGAAGCAGAAGGCATGACGACGAAATGGTCTATCGAACTCGTGTTCACGCCGATCCAAGGCTATGACCAAGCTGGAGATCTCGCCCGTTTATTTTCGCGACCCCTTGATCGTCG
>CAWUMH010000059.1:0-10425 GCA_963923565.1 uncultured Alphaproteobacteria bacterium | reverse complement strand
TGCAAACCGGTTATCTCCATAATCACGCGCGTATGTGGTTTGCATCGATCTGGATTTTTACCTTGAAGCTCCCCTGGGCTTTGGGGGCGGCGTTCTTTCTGCGCCATCTTCTCGATGCAGATGCAGCAAGCAACACTTTGTCATGGCGATGGGTTGCCGGTTTACAAACGCCGGGCAAAATCTATCTTGCCACACCAGATAATATCGCACGCTTTACGAATGGGCGTTTTGCTCCCAAAGGCCTCACTCTCAATGCTGAAGCGCTTGTCGAGCCGCCTCTTGCCGCGCCAAAGCCGCTAACGGCTTTAAAGCCTATCGAATCCGAAGTGCCAACGATCCTCTTGCTGCATCCTGATGATCTTCATCCCGAATTAGCTCGGTTGAAGAAAGAAAATCTAAAAGCCGTTTTCTTATTGAATGATCGGCATCTTTTCTGGGGAGAAAAAGCACATGAATTCATTACTGCATCTCATGATGATCTTAAAAAACGCATCGCACAACAATATGATCTACCGCTGATTTCCCTTTGCATGGATAGTCCAAATCAACTCATCGATTATGCGAAGAGTAACGCGATAAAGCAGATTGTTACGCCCTATGCGCCTGAGGGTTTGGTTTCTGTTTGGCTTCGCTCCTTTGAAATGGAATTGAGTACGGCAGGCCTGCCATTGATTCATTATCGGCGTGTGTGGGACGAGACATTTTGGCCTCACGCCACAAAAGGATTTTTTCCTTTTAAAGAAAAAGCCCCGATGATTTTGCAGGAGCTTGGACGACTATGACGAATTTTAGTTTTGATATGGCCCAAGCTGCCGTCATGCGGACAAAAATTCTGACGTTGAGCGGTGCCTTACCCTTTCTTGGCGCGCTTGTGCTGGTGTTTTTTCCTGTAGCGCCTTTTGACGCTGCGCAAATCGCTTCGACTTATGCGGCTTTGATCATTGCGTTTTTGGGCGGCACGCAATGGGGACTATTCCTCGTCTTTAGTCAAAAATCGCCCCTCAATCTGATGGTTCAGAGTAATCTCGTTACGCTCATTGCCTGGGCGGGGCTGCTCGTCCTTCCGGCCCCTGGTGTTATTGCCCTTCATGCGCTCTGTTTTCTCTATCTTCTCTTTCTGGATTACAGACTCTTTAAATCGGGAATTCTACCGCTCTGGTATTTCTCGCTTCGTCGGCTTGTTACACTCATCGTTATCAGTCTCTTGCTGGCAATAATTGCCACTCTCTTCTATTAGACCCTTTCTGCCTTAAGTTAATTTGAAATCGGCTTTGTACCGTGTTTGATTGGATAGTATTGTTATGAAAACGCAAATTGTTGTTGTTGGCGGGGGCGCAGGCGGCCTTCATCTCGTTCGGCTCTTAGGAGCGCGACTCGGCCGTGATGACTATGATGTCATTCTTGTTGAGCGGAATCATACTCATATCTGGAAGCCTCTATTGCATGAAGTGGCAACTGGATCTCTCGATGCCAATCTTGACGAGGTAGGCTATCGCAGTCATGGCCATCGTTGGAATTATCGGTTCTTTTATGGATCGCTCGAAAATATTGACCGCGAAGCGCGCGAGGTCATCATTGCACCGATACAAGACGAGGATGGATCCGAGCTTATTTCCCGTCATCGCATTCGTTATGATTACCTTGTTTTGGCCTTTGGCGGTATGTCGAATGATTTCGGAATTCAGGGCGTGAAAGATCACTGTCTGTTCCTTGATAATCGCGAGCAGGCCGACCGGTTTCGTCAAAAGCTTTTGAATAATTGTCTGCGTGTCTCACGGAGCTTGGAGGCTGATCCGCAGACGGATACTTTTGTTAAAGTTGCCATTGTTGGTGGCGGTGCAACGGGAGTCGAGCTCGCTGCTGAATTATTCAATGCCGCCGCTGGCTTGCGCCATTACGGTCTTGAAGTGTTTGACGAACAGCGTTTGCAAGTGACATTGGTTGAAGCTGGTCCGCGTATCTTGCCGGCTTTGCCTGAAGGGATCGCTTCTGCTGCACGTCGCGAGCTCGAAGCCCTCGGTGTCACTGTATTGGCGTCGACTCAAATCGCACGCGTAACTGAGGAAGGGCTCGTAACAAAGGATGGGGATGTCATAGAGGCGGATTTGAAATTATGGGCTGCCGGCGTGAAAGGTACGGATGTGGTCGATCATCTTGAGGGATTTGAGACAACGCCAGCGCGGCAAATCAAAGTTCGTCCCACACTTCAAACAACTCTTGATGACCATATCTTTGCAATCGGAGATTGTGCATTTTTCAAGCCGGACAATGCCGAGCGTCCCATTCCGCCGCGCGCGCAATCGGCGGCTCAAATGGCGATCACGGCATACCAAAATATTATTGCAATGATTACCAAGAAGCCGCTGAAACCCTTTATCTATCGGGACTATGGTTCGCTCGTATCTTTAAGTCGTTTTTCAACGGTTGGAAGTTTGATGGGTAATCTTGTTGGGGGACGAATGGCGGTTGAAGGTCGTATAGCTCGCTTCGTTTATCTTAGTCTCTATCGCAAGCATTTGATTGGTATTCATGGCTTTATTAAAGGTGTGGCGCTCATTCTTGTTGGTCACGTCAATCAGGTCGTGAGGCCTCGCTTGAAACTACATTGAGCCAGATCATGTGATTTTGATCAGCACATTGCTCTGCGTGGGGCGCGTCTTAAGAGCGGTCCTTTTTGGCAAAATGATTTAGGGCGAGTGCTATAGCCTGTATTTTTCTGGAAAAATCCGGTGAGGAGTTCTCCTTACTGGGAGCAAACCTCTTGATCCCGATGGGGCTGGGCATGGAGAATGGGATATGGCCAAGGTTGCAGTATTCCAACATCACCCGCTTTGTTCCCGTCAATGCGCGATGGCGGCGGCGTCAGTATTGGCACTTGACCATGATGTCAGCTTGATTGGACTTTCCGATATTACGCCGGCGGGTCTTGAAGTCTTCGATCTTTTGGTCATGCCCGGTGGGGAAGGTGACGCGCAACGCTTCCATTCTCTTTTTGCTTTGCGGCGCGATTTTATTAGTTCTTTTGTGCAAAAGGGCGGCGCCTATCTCGGCATCTGCATGGGCGCTTATTGGGGCGGACGCAATTATTTTGGTCTTCTGCCTCATACGGAGTGCGTTCAATATATCACCCGGCCGCGCGCTGAAATCAGGCGCTCTTTCAAAACGACTTTGCGGATTGAATGGGAGGGCGCTTCCGATTCAATGTTCTTCTATGATGGGTGCACATTTTTAACTGATATCGACTCTTTCGATGTTATTGCGCGATACAGCAACGGTGATCCCATGGCGATCATCAGTAATCGCGTAGGGCTGGTTGGCTGTCATCCGGAGAGTACTGAGGATTGGTACGATACGCCGTCTTTAATTCCACAATGGCATCAAGGTCGTCATCACGATCTTTTACGTGAATTTGTAGCGCGTATCTTAGGGTCGAAGAATGAAGTCAAAATATCCTTGATTAACCGGCTGGATGAATCGAGCGCGCCGCAAATGCCGCTTTTGCATGAAGCCGTTGACGAGATTCGAGTACTTCGTTCGGCGCTCGAGGCCATTCGGACAGCCACTGATCCGTTCGCTCATGGCACTTTGCGTCACGTGAACCATCTCGCGCGTGAGGGATTGAACGGTCATTTCAATTCAAAAGCCAAAAACAATCGCGATGATGAGGGAAGCGATAAATCGCAGGCTCCTGGAGCGTTGGAGTCTCCGCAGCAGGGCAAATAAAAATCAAATCTCTTGTTTCGCGAGATCGATCCATTCAGCTTTGACCAAAGAGGCAAGCCGATCGGGTGCAATTTTAACCGCAGCGTTTGTAGCGCCCGCTGCTGGGATAACGATATCAAATCGCTTTAAGCTTTCGTCAGCATAGATTTTAAGCGGCTCTGCAAGACCAAAGGGACAGACTCCGCCCACTGGATGACTTGTGCGCGCGGTGATTTCTGCCGCATCAACCATGCGCGGCTTTTCGCTAAAGCGGTCTTTGAATTTACGATTATCAAGACGCGCTGTACCACTCATTACAATCAGCACGATTTCATTTTTTAACCAGACGCCCAGCGTTTTTGCGATTTGTTCTGGAAGCGCCTGATGTGCCGCGGCAGCTTCGCTTACCGTTGCTGAGCTTGCTTCCGTCACGATGATTTCAATATCGGGTGCATGTTGTAAAAAGAAAGCACGCACAGAGTCGAGGCTCATGATCAGATACTCCGCACGAGAGTGGGGCTCTTAACGCAGGTTGAGTGCCATTTTCTTTCGCATATAGGCTTCGATTTTTTCATAATCATCGCGGGGGCCTTCATAATTTGGATCATAAATATGTCCCACTCGAAGACCTTTGGGCTCTTCCCACATGACGATTGCAAGGATGTCATTCGTCGTTGCATTAATGAGGAGAACTTGGCGGTGACGCTTCTCTGCTTCGTTTGCGTCTGCCGATTGCAACACTTGCGAGATTTCGATTTGAGCGAAACACGTGTCCTTATCTAGATTGTAATTACTCGTCGATTGGACAGTATTGTTACTCAATTTGCGCGTCGTCGCAATTTTTTCCGCAAGGCGGGCACATTGCTGGCGTGCCTTCTTCAAAGCGTCGGGGTTTTGTGCCATCCCCGTTCCTTGAAGAACAAATAGGAAGTAGCTCATCGTCAGTGCAAGGCCTGCGATGACTTTCATGCTCAGAGTCGGTGGCTTAATGCCGGTGCGAGGGAGCAAGATCGTCATGCGCAAAAAACCTCGGTATGATTAAGGGTGAGCACCATTCAGACAGTTTAAAAAAAGCCCCGCAAGTCGCGGGGCTTTTATTGGGTTAAGCTCAATTTTAGTCGAGCATAAAGTCAAATAAATTACTTCGCGTGGCCGAGGGCTGCGCCGCCGAGGCCACCGACGCCAGCGCCGATAAGCGCGGCGTTCTGGATGCTCTGCGCAACAGTCTGCGCGCCTGCCGCTGTTGTGTAGACTGAGCCGACAACGGCGCCGAGTGCCGCGCCGAACACAACACCACCAACAACGCGTTCAGTCATTGTGCAGCGGGCCGGAACAACAAGAAGGCCGCAAAGGAGAAAGCCATCGGTCGCTTCATTGGCAACAGGAGCCGGAGCGGCCTTCGCCGGTGCCTTTGACTTCGCTTCGGCCGGAACTGCGGCGAGGGCGAGGAGGGCTGCGGCTGTAATCAAAATCTTTTTCATGGTGGTCCTCTTTTTCTTAAGGGTAGGGAAAGATGAATTCTAATCCGCAAGCGGATCTATAGGCGGGCTTTACCAAACTTGACCGGCCACGTCCAACCGATGTTGCTATGTTTATTTAACGGTTAACCCTTCCGATTTTGTAGGGGCTGTCCGGAATTCAGGCTTGAAAAGACACCATCAATCTACGAGATTTTTCCGCATATGGATGACCGTGCGGTCGGTCAGAGTTTCGTGCCGGGTGATGACAAAGTCGTGACGCAGATACCAATCGATCCGCTCGGGGAGGCGGCTATTGGTTACTAGGGTAACCGCTTTTCGCCCGAGAGCGCGGGCCCTGTCTTCCACAAAATGCAGGAGGCGGTTGCCAAGGCCCCGACCCCGTTGGTCTGGTGATGTCGCGATACTCCAAAGAAAGAGCGCATCGCCCGGCGGTTCATGGGTTGGGTCGAGGATGACCAAGCCCTCGGGTCGTTCTGTGGGCCCTTCGAGCCAGAATTCCATATAGGCAAAAAGACCAGTGTAATCGACACTCAAGGGCAAAGGCTCAACGCCTTTGATGGCGCGATTCTCGTTATAGGCCAGCTCTTGAAAGGCCAAAATCGGTTCAATATCGGCAATTGTCGCGCGGATCGGCATAAGTCACCACCCTCCGAAAAAATGACGCCCGACCAAAACGGTGCTGACGCCCACGGCAATGGCGCCGAGCGCGGGAAGACGCCGTGCGGCGATGATGGTGGCAATTGATGCCATCAGTTCAGCCGGGCCACTCACGATTGTCGGCGCAACAACAGCGGTAAGAACAGCTGCGGGTACAGCATCAAGCGCCTGTCTTACCCGGCCATGTTCGGGGAGATAAGGACCAATGATGAAACCGGAAATGCGCGTCGCATAGGTCGCAAATCCCATGGCGAGGATGGCGATGAAAGTTACGGGATCGACCGTCATAACGCGCTCTTTTTTTCAGGCGGAAGAAGCGCCGCCGCCACCATTCCCGCAAGGCCGCCGGCAAGAATGAAACCCGTCCCACCATATAAAGATTGATAAAGAAGCGATGCAAAGAGGCTGGCAATAATGATCGGG
This sequence comes from uncultured Alphaproteobacteria bacterium, assembly GCA_963923565.1. Lineage (GTDB taxonomy): Bacteria > Pseudomonadota > Alphaproteobacteria > Rhizobiales > Beijerinckiaceae > CAIUPE01. The sequence continues at coordinate 4,162 of CAWUMH010000059.1, read as the reverse complement.
ATGGTTCGCCATGATTTCGCAAAGCCCGTAATCAGGCTGATGAAAAGGGCGGCGAAGACAAAATCAAATCCAATGGTTTCGGGCGCGGGCAGGACTTCACCCAGAAATGTTCCCGCAACAGTCGCCGCGAGCCAGATAAGGTAGAAACCGATCGCTGTTCCAAAATAGAACCCCGGTGTGAGGGGATGACTGGCCGCTCGCTTCTCGCTCAAAGCCCAGATTTCGTCAGCAAGAAGAAAGGCCACAAGGGCCCTTTGTGATGATCGGAAGGTCTTGAGCTTTGGCGAAAGCGAAGCCGACATCAGGACATGACGCAGATTGATCAGAAACGCCGCGAGCGCAAAAGCGGCCCAGGGCGCGGGGTGGGTCCATATGCTTACGGTCAAAAATTGTGCTGAGCCCGCAAAGACAATCATACTCATCAATCCGATCTCTGCGGGCGTGAGGCCCTTGCGAACGGCTTCGCTGCCCAAAAGCAGGCCGAACGGAACGACAGCCAGGGCAATCGGCATCATGTTTATAAATCCGGACCGGGCGTCGCGCGCGACGGAAGAGATCGACATCCAAGCCTCGAGATTAAATCATGGACGCCGACCTAGAAGGCGGTCATCGGGCTTGTCAATCAGATCAGGCTGATTTGCGGCGGGACAGGCGGGGCCCCTTTTTGCCCATTGAAAGAGCAAAATCCGTCTCTTCATTCGTCAGGCGAACCGGTTGGGGGGCATTATTTTGCCGCGCACGGGCTTGATCGCTTTGCCGAAGGCGGGCGGCCTCGGCGGCATAGTCAGCGACAAGCTGCCGGAGTCGGGCGATTTCACCCTCCAACTTTTCAATCCGTGCTGCGTCGTCGTCGGCCATGGCCTCTAGACCCCGTTTCCGATGTGGTCATCAGGGATTTACCAGTCGAACGGTTACAGAATGATTGCTGATTTGGGCAATAGTTTGAACAGGCTAAGGCCACTTGCCACGAAATTGACAAAATTCAGACTGCCCGCGATAGTGCCGCCGCGTTTTATAGGTGGAGTAGAGTAATGCGTAGCGGCCCGATGCTTTTTCTTGAGCGGATGTTCACGGATGTTACATTCCCGTGGTACCGCCATTTTCAGAACTTCATTGCGTTTTTCATCATCACGTCATGTATCGGGATTGCGCTGGAAACGCTCTCGGATGTTGCTGAACATCACCAGCGAATCATGAAGACGGTCGAGAATATAACGCTTGGTGTGTTCATTCTTGAATATGCCGGTAACGTTTACTTCGCAAAAAGGAAATTGAAGTTTGTTTTCAGTTTTTGGGGCCTCGTCGATCTTTTGTCGATCTTGCCGTCATTGCTCTTGCTTCTCGATACGCAGGCCTTGCGCGGAACGCGTGTTCTCCGCGTGATGCGCGTGTTGCGAGTGATGCGTGTTTTAAAACTCGCGCGGCAAGCTTTGGAAATGTTGGGTACACAGATTACAAAAAATCGTAATCCGCTCCTGATCAATCTCAATATCTATCTCATTACGCTCTTTGCGGTGATGATGATGTCTTCGAGCTTGATGTATTACGTGGAAGGAGATCTCTACGCCCCGCATTCCTTGATTGCAGGGCAAGCCGCACTTGATGCGACATTGGCTGCGGGCGCTGAGCCCCAGACCTTCATGCCTCATGATCCGATTAGCGGAAATCCGATCCCCGAAGATAAGCGTTTCTTCACTTCGATTCCGACAGCAATGTGGTGGTGCGTTGTAACGCTGACGACCACAGGCTATGGCGATATGTATCCCGTAACCGTTCTAGGGCGAATTGTTGCTGCCTTCACAATGTTTGCCGGATTGATCTTGTTCTCGATTTTGATGAACATTGTCGGAAAAACAATCATGATCTTGCTGTTTGGTGAAACGCTCGACAATCAAGAGCATCAAGATGCCTCTGCTGATCAGAAATTGGGTGCGCAAGCTCGCGATAATCCGCGCGCAACCGCAATCGTACTTTTAGAAAAAGATCAGGTTCTTACGGCCGCTGAGGCGGCTTCTGTTGCACGGAGATCCGCGCGTGAAATTCGCGAGGCGCTCTTACCGCTTACCCGATGAGACTTGTCTCGCTTTAAAAATTAAAGCCCTTCCGGCACTTTTTGTCTGAGGGGCTTTTTTTTGGCTTTAACTCTTTTGCACACCGATCCGGTTCAGGTCATCAGCGGCTTGATAAGAATAACATTAGCCTCGCGTCGTCTAAGCGCTACGCTCATATCATCCACGCGAACGGCAATCGGATCTTTCCCGATAAATCCTTCATGCAGGATTTCAACCTCGGCGCCCTCGACAAAACCGATTTCTAGAAGTCGACGCTCGAGTTCGGTATTAAAAACATCTTCGGCTTGCGTGTCAGATTGGTCTTTGCGTCCGACCGCATGGACGATCCCTTTCAGCCCTTTATGGCCGCTGCCAAGCGGGATGATCTGCGGATCCTTTTGGGCGTCGGACATTTGGACCTGTGACTTAAAAAGCGGATGGCTATAATGGAGATGACCTATCTACCATCGAGATGTCCTGTCAATGAACTCGTATTGAATTTGGAATGTTTAAAATCTTTGAACACCCTCAGAACTCTCAAAGTCGACTTCTAAGCCAACTCCCATTTTTCACGCCACTCTGCCCCTACATAATTGATGATGAGGGACTTCCTGATTCCCTTGATCTCTCGGCGACTAAATCCGTGCCACGTATCAGGTCCCGGAACGAATATCAGTCCACCGTTAAAAACATAGGGTGCCGTATGAACGAGTGCGTGATCGGACGACGCATCATAAACATCGGTACCGCAATTCGCTAAAGCAGGATTATCGGAAAGATAGATCAGCATTGTGAAGCGTTTCACCGCGATATCTGTATGCGGCTCAAGCCAGAAATCGCCCGTATCCTGACAATATTCGACACGCAGACGAGCATCGTCCAATTGTGCGCCGGTTTCGACCTTAAGTAAATCACGAATAGCCTTGCTATCAAAAGCATCTGTAAAGGCTGCGATCAGAGGGAATTGTTTCTGGTTATCAGGATTAAAATAAACACGCTTTGAATTATTGCTCTCGCGGCGTCCGTCATGTTTCATGGCCATGGGCGGGTCAAAAGGGAGTGAGGCGAGATCATGCGCGATGATCTTTGGCAGAGTGTTGTCAAGCAACCAATGACGATAGGGTGACATGATACGGCGCGCGCTCTTGAGCGCGCTGATGAACGAGCTTTCAATAAGCTCTGATAAAGATTGGCTATCATTTTTTATAATGTTGCGAAGCGCCGTCATATCAACGTCCTTTATAGAAAAGGGGAATTAATTTTTTTACATAAGATGAAAATTTATGCCTTAGCTCGTGACTGCGTAATGCATCATCCGAGCGAAGCCAATTGAACATCAAATAACGACGCTCGCCGACATATGGCTTATGTCCGTGCCAAGACTGAGGCGTCACGCGAAAGGCGGCAAAGCTGCCGCCATGCGCCGGAATTTCAGCGGCAAAATTTTCGATGTCGTTTGCATTCGCGAGCATGCGCAAGCGACCGCCTGCTTGATCCCATTTTTCGTTGAGATAGAGAAGGCATGTCACAACTTTGTCTTTGCTGTCGCAATGGATACGCCCGTCTTTTTGTTGTGCCATACCGCGTACGGTAATCATCATCGGTAATCCTTGTAGATCGATCCCGAATTTATCACCAATCAATTTCGAAAATTCAGGTTTGCGAATGGCCTCGACGAGGGCGGCGAACGTGGGGCCGCCTTGGACATTCGAAACGGGATAGATCCCCGGCTTTTCGATCAACGGGAAATCGTGGCGTATGGCATCCAGAGCGCCGGGCAACAAAACATTCTCGACGGCGAAGAAATCAAAAGGCTCGCGGGTGACGGGGCAAGACATGATGGCCGTCATATCGATCAGATCAGGCACGGGGGTGTTCCTATCGGGGGTTATCCGTGCCGGAGAATAGGGAGCGAAGGTCCCCGAGCCTTGACTTGGATCAAGCGCGCTCCGGGTTTCGATGGGCGTCACATTCGCCTGATTTTGGGCCGTATTGTCGCCAAAAGCACCCCGTTCGGGTTATTTTTGATTAATTTCTCGTCTATGGGGCGTGTCCCCCGGATGGCACCAGAATTGCAGTTTAAGCGCCGGATATCCATGCCTGGCGACGGC
>CAWUMH010000058.1:0-10505 GCA_963923565.1 uncultured Alphaproteobacteria bacterium | reverse complement strand
GGGAATGCAGTTCTCTATCTCGCATCCGCACGCAGTGTAACAGGCGCGCTCTTGCCCGTTGATGCGGGCCAAGCCATTGGCTGGAAAACGCCAGATATTGTTTTGTAGATTTTCTATTGCTCTGAAAGAGCGATGGCTGCGATCAAGCGACCGTAATCCGCTTCATTACGATGTGTTGCGCGCCGGTAGCTGAAGAACCGTGCTTCATCAGCATAAGTGCAGAGTGCAAGATTTTCGATTCTTCCGACGTGCGCTTTGGACAGGCGGTCGACTATATAGGCCGGCAGATTGAAATGGCATTTTCCGCGTTCATTCACGGGCGTAAAAAAGCGGTCTGATTGAGTATCTGTTGAAAGAAATGTGGTGCGGAATTCAGGGCCGACTTCATAGGCGCTTTGACTGATCGTTGGGCCGAGCACAGCCACTATTCGTGAACGCGATGCGCCGAGCGTTTCCATCGCTTCAATCGTGGATTCAATGACGCCGTGAAATGCGCCTTTCCATCCGGCATGAGCGGCGCCAATAACGCCCGCGTCACGATCTGCAAAAAGAAGGGGCCCGCAATCCGCCGTTCCAATTCCCAGAGCGATGCCAGGACTATTTGTTACCATCGCATCTGCACGCGGGCGCTGATCAAGAGGCCATGCTTCGGTGACGGTCACACAATCGGCAGAATGGATTTGATAAAGACTTAGAAGTTTCGATGGTTTTACGCCGAGAAAGTTTGCCATGCGGGCGCGATTTTCAACAACCGCAGCAGGATCATCGGAAGAGCCGAGGCCACCATTCAAGCTCGCATAAAGGCCTTGCGAGACGCCGCCTTCACGCGTGAAAAATCCATGTACGAGTCCGCTGCTTTGAAGCTGGGGACTGATCAAGGGGCGAGTCATCGTGGTTGTCATGGATTTAAAATCCGGCTGGTGTTGGCCATTCTGGATGCGAGAGGGCAAGCGCTTTAAACAATTGCCCCATGCCTTTAACAGTCGACTCGGTCAAACGCTCCCGTGCGCTTTGAATGTCTTTTGCCTGTTGCGGTGATGCTTTGCGCATCAGGGTTTCGGCGCGTGTGGTGAGCCCCAGACGATCAAGAAGTTCAGCTTGCGTGATGGGCCCATGTGTTTGCGTACCACTTTGGCGCGCGGCGTGCTCGAGTGCTTCAAAATTCACATGAACGGTTACATCCGCCTCACCTGGTTCTTCGAGCGGATTAACGAATTCATGGGCCTTCATTGCTTGCAATGTGTCACCAAAGCCAGACTCTGTGTAGCCATAATCGATAATGAGGCCCGCTCCACCATATTCAACGAGATGATGGGCTAGATCACGCATGATTGTTTCGCTGATGGGTGCATATTCAAGAACATCGCCTTCGGTCCCGCCCGGTCCGGACATTCTCATCGGCTCGCTTGCCAAACCAAAAACCAATGATCCGTCGTCATCTGCGCCGATCAAACATTCATGCCATGCTTGATCGCGCTTTTGGAATTGCCGGATGGGTAATGCGTCGAAAAACTCATTGGCTAGGATAATCGTCGGCTTTTCGGGAAGTGTGGCAATAGTGGGAACCCATTCAAGTCTTGGATGGGCGTCGGCTAACGTTTTTTTCTGGACCTCGCTTAACACGGGGCTCATTTCAACGAGCGTGACGTGTAGTGCGTCGTGAAATCCGGTGACAGCTTTTGTCGCGCGCAATACATCACTCATCAGCGTGCCACGACCGGGCCCAAGCTCAACGAGAGATAAAGCGGGTTGACCGGCGCGGAGCCAAAGATCAGCACACCACAGCCCAATCAATTCGCCGAACATTTGCGAAATCTCGGGTGATGTTGTGAAATCCCCGGCTGCGCCCAAAGGATCGCGCGTCATGTAATAGCCGTGCTGCGGATCACCCAAGGCCAGCGCCATGTAACGCTCGACGCTAATAGGTCCTTCCTGCCGAATGAGATCGACAATGCGTTTTTTTAAAGCGCTCATGCTGACGGGGATTCTTTACGAAGGCTTCGAACAATCAGCGCAATACCAATCAGTGCCATGGGAAGCGATAGCGCCATGCCCATCGTGAAGCCGCCCGGCAATGCTTCTGTCATCGGATCGGGATCACGATAAAGCTCTGCAATGCTGCGCGTGAGGGCATACAGCACACCAAAGAGACCAGCGAGAAGTCCTGGCTTTTTCAAACCGCCGCGCAGGGCAACGAGACCGACGATGATAAAAATCAAAACACCTTCGAGTCCGGCTTCATAAAGTTGGCTCGGATGACGAGGTAAATCATCTGCGCGCGGAAAGATCATGGCCCATGGCATGTCTGTTGGACGACCCCATAATTCGCCATTGATGAAATTCGCAACGCGTCCGAAAAACAAACCAATTGGAGCGACAATGGCTGCGATGTCGAACAAAGACAGAAGCGGCACTTTGCGATGCCATGACAAAAAGACCATGGCGATTAATGCGCCGATCAATCCACCATGAAAAGCCATGCCCCCATGCCAGACGGCCAGAATTTCTGATGGATGCGCAAGATAATAATCGAAGTCGTAAAAGATCACATTGCCGAGCCGGCCGCCGAACACGATGCCGAAGGCCATATAGATTAAGAGATCGTCGATGGTGAGCCGATCGGGATACTCACGTGAACCCCAAAGCCGATCTGATGCGACAAGGGCAATCGCAAGACGCCAACCGAGCAGCAGCCCTGCGATATAAGCGAGCGCGTACCAGCGAATGGCGAAAGGGCCGAATTCGACGAGAACCGGATCAATCTGCGGGAAAGGGAGAACAAAAAGCGGCATGGGACCCTGATATCTAGCTATTTCATTGCCGAGGCTTGCGCTTTTCAATTTCGCGCGTCAAGCGCAGGGCGTGGGCTGGCGTCATCGTTTCGCCGTGGTAAAAGGCTTTCATATGGTTAGCCCCGCTCAGGGTTACTTCGATTACGAGGACGAAAAATATGACGACATCGCCAAATCCTTTTCTCGACAATATCTCCCGTTTGATGACCGATGCGGCCGGTGTTGCGACCGGTATGAAGCGTGAGGCTGAAACGGTGATGCGGTCGCAATTCGAAAGATTGATTCGCGATATGGATGTTGTGTCGCGTGAGGAGTTCGAAGCCGTACGCGCTATGGCGATTGCGGCGCGCGAAGAGAATGAGCGCTTGGCTGCGCGCATTGCCGAACTCGAATCAAAACATGGCGGCTAATTCGATTCGTTTGACGAATTACTCCTGATTCGAGGGCAAAGGTCTGTGGACAGGAGTTTCCGGCGATTGTGCGATTCAGTCGAATCCGTGAGCGTCCACCCTGCCTGACGGTTTGAGTCGTCCCTGTCGGGGCGGGCTGTCACGGCAACTGGATGCATAATGTCGATCACTGATTCACATGAAACCGAGCGGGCCGAACATCCGCTCGATATGGTCGAGCGGCTCGCTCATCTTAAAGATCTAACGTTCGAGCGCTCGGGCGATGATGAGATCGCCATCTCCGTTCAAGGCCGTTGGACATCTTATGATGTCGCGTTCACATGGCTCGACGGCATTGAAGCGCTTCATGTGGCTTGTGCTTTCGATTTGAAAATTCCCGAGCGGCGTCGCGCTGAGATTGCCGATCTGATGACGCGCATCAATGAGCAGTTATGGATTGGTCATTTCGACATGTGGTCAGAAACCGATGTCGTGATGTTCCGCCATTCCTTGATGTTGTCAGGGGGCGCCGAGCCGTCTGGAGCTCAATGCGAAGCCCTGATGAATCTCGCTGTCGATACATGTGACCGGCATTATCAAGCGTTTCAATTTGTCATGTGGTCGGGAAAATCACCGGTCGATGCGTTAGCCGTGACAATGTTTGAAACGGTCGGTGAAGCTTGAGTTTTCGTGATCCGGTGAGTCTGGAGATCAAAACATCATGAGTGCGGATTTTCCTTCTTCTCTCGTTCTCGTAGGCGCCGGCAAAATGGGCGGCGCAATGCTCGAAGGCTGGCTGAGTGCCGGACTTGAAGGCCGCGCGGTTACTGTTATCGATCCTTTGCCTTCGGAAGCTATGACGGCGTTATGCAAACGCGTTGGCGCCTCTCTCAATCCGAAAGAACAACCAGCAGTGCCTGAAGCGCTGGTGCTCGGCATCAAGCCGCAAATGCTTGATGCGGCGGCACCGACTCTCGCGCCGCTTGCAGGTCCTGAAACATTGGTCGTCTCCATTTTGGCAGGCAAAACCATTGGCAATCTCAAAGCGCGCTTACCTCAAGCACGCTCGATTGTTCGCTCTATGCCCAATCTGCCGGCCTCGGTCGGACGCGGGATATCCGGCGCGGTGGCCAGCCCCGAGGTAACGGCGCGGCAAAAAGAGATGGCTGATCGTCTTTTAAAGGGCGTGGGCCTCGTAGAATGGGTCGATCACGAGGATTTGATCGATGCGGTGACCGGACTTTCGGGCTCGGGTCCGGCCTATGTATTTCACCTTGTCGAATGTCTCGCCAAAGCCGGCGAAGCCGAAGGTTTGCCGCCAGATCTCGCTTTGCGGCTCGCGCGGGCAACGGTTGAAGGGGCGGGCGAATTGCTCCATCGGTCAGAGTTGTCCGCCGAAACGCTCCGGCATAATGTGACCTCGCCCGGTGGGACGACAGCAGCCGGTCTGACGGTGCTGATGGGCAATCAGGCGCTTGAAAAGCTCATTATCGGAACTGTGCATGCGGCGCGGCGTCGCGCTGCCGAGCTCTCGGGCTGATACGGGCTAGACTTTCAGGTTCAGGCCCTCCATCTCTAAATAACGAGAACAGGGGGCTTCACCATGAGCACGCACGGACATTCAACCCGCGACCGCATTGTCGATGCGTTAATGGAACTTGCCGCAGAACGCGATTGGGACCGTATCGAGATATCCGATGTCGCTGAGCGCGCGGGCGTGACGCTTCTCGAGTTCCGCGAGGCGTTTCCTTCAAAGGGTGCGGTTCTTGGCAGCTTCAATCGTCGTATCGATCAGCTTGTTTTGGGCCATGACGATAAGAGCCTTGCGGATGAATCCACGCGTGACCGTATTTTTGATGTGCTCATGCGGCGCTTTGATGCGCTCTCGCCTTATAAGCACGCACTGAAACGCATGGCGCCATCTTTAGCGCGCGATCCGTTGACGCTTGCCGCTCTCAATCAGGCCGCTTTGAATTCGATGCGGTTTATGCTTGCAGCAGCCGGTGTTGAAACCGAAGGGCCGATGGGTGCCATCAAACTTCAAGGTGCTGTGCTCGCTTATGCCAAAGTGATGGATGTGTGGTTCCGTGATGAAGATCCGGGCCTCTCACGCACGATGGCGGCGCTTGACGAAGAATTGAAGCGCGGCGGAATGGTGATCAATCGGCTTGAAGATCTTGAACGCATGACCCAGCCTTTGTCGGGCGCGCTTCATCGCATGTTCGAACGCGGTATGGCGATGGCCAAGAAAGAGCGCGGTGCGCATCGTGCCGATGCCGATCTCGATCCTTCAATTTGATCGCATTTCTCTGCAAGGATTGTTCTGATGTCTGATGCGTCGTCGCTTACGCCTGTCATTACTTTTGATGAATTTTTGAAAGTCGATATTCGTGTCGGCACGGTGATTGAAGCTGAGCCCTTTCCGGAAGCGCGGAAGCCTGCCATCAAATTGAAAATTGATTTTGGTGCGCCGATTGGAATTAAAAAATCATCAGCGCAGATTACTGAAAATCACAGTCCGGAAAAACTTGTTGGAAGCCAAGTGCTTGCGGTAGTCAATTTTCCACCGCGTCAGATCGGGCCCTTCATGTCCGAGGTTTTGACTCTCGGCGTTCCCGATGAAGCGGGGAAGGTCATGTTAATCCGCCCCGATCGTGCAGTGCCAAAGGGCGGACGGCTTTATTAAGTCTTTTGTTTTGAAGTTATGCGCTTGCTGCAATCGCATCGCGGCGAATGCGTTCGACCATCGAACGCACGCCATTTGATCGCTGCGGCGTGAGATGTTCGGCAAGGCCTAAGCGGCGAAACAGATCAAGCGCATCGATGCTGAGAATTTCACGCGCTGTCTTTCCCGAATAAAGCGCAAGCGTAAGCGCTACGAGGCCTTTGACAATATGCGCGTCGCTTTGGCCTTTAAATGATAAAACGGGTTCGAGCCCTGAATGGTCAACCGATGTGACGACCCAAACCTGACTTGCGCAGCCTTTGACACGATTATCTTCGGTCGTCTCGCTCTCCGAGAGCTGCGGAAGGTCTTTTCCGAGCTCGATTAAATAGCGGTAACGGTCTTCCCAATCTTCGAGGAAGCCGAAATTCTCAATAATCTCGTTGATGCGTGATGCCATGATCGAATCCAAACTCACACGGGTTTAGAGGTGAAACCCCGCGTGGTCGAGATCAAATCTTTTTCTGGGTGTCCGGTTCGCGGCGCGGAGGCAAAGGAATTGAAGGAGCGGGGGTTGCGTCGGCCACAAGGTTTTGAGCGTGTGCCTTGTCATTGCCCGTAGCGGCATGGGCCGTTTCAGGACCGATGAGAGCGGCGAGGGGGTCCGTATCTGTTGCTGCCTTTGCGGCGCGAGCAGCGAGTTCGAGACAGGATTTTTCATGACCCGTGCAAGCGGTTGTCACGGCGCGTGTGGCCGTTTCCATCGTCGCTTTGAGTGCCGCGATGCTTATTGTTTCAGGCCCCTTTGAAACGGCGCTTGTCGTCGTCGCGCGCGGCGCGCTTGTCTCTTGTGATTTTAATGCGGCGCTTGTTGCGGATGATCCCGAAACGAGGCCCGGACGCGCAAGCCATTCCGGCATCGGCGGCCGCAAGGGCGATGCCAGATAAATAAGGCCAATCACGGCGGCTGATTTGATGACGAATCCCATCGCTGACGAATCGAATCCCGGCTTCTGTAAAATTTTTAGTGATCGACAGGAGCCCCAAACGGGATTGTCACGACCTCACCAACTGACAATGCGTCATGCGAGTTGTGGAGACACGCATAGATTGTAAAGATGGTTAAATCTTGGTGAATAAAAAGGCCGTTTTTAGGCGCTTTGTTAACGCTTTGCGGGCGCTTGTTAACAAATGGCCATTGCTCGTTCAAAATTGATAAATTCGTTTAGGGAAGGCTTAAGCACGATCGGGCACTCTGCGGATCGAAGCGTAACCGTAAGCGGTTGCGCCTTTTATTCTGAGGGATGCCATGATCAAACAGGTTGAACGAATTGTTGGCGACGCTTTAGGCGCTTTGGTTCATCCCACGATTACGGAAGGCACGCCGGCCTTTACCGCGCATCGCTTTTTTATTGGCTCGCGACTTGCGATGGCCGTCGCTGGTGTCATTTCGCTTCTTCTCTTCACGATTGTGCCGCAGGTCGTCTCATCAAGTCTGCATTATCTTGGCATCATCCTTTTGTTTCAGGCGGTGATTGCGTTGGGCGTGTCACGCCTTGGCGGCTTTCGCGCCGGCATATCACTTTCACTTCTTACCTTATCATTCATTCCCGTACTCGCGGGCGGCCCCGCTTCGGTCGCGTTGTTGATGCCGCTCATTCTTGAGGGTGCCTTGTTACAGGGACCTCGTGGGGCAGCGTTTTATCTTGTGAGCCTTGCGGCGAGTGCTGTTGTTTCTGCCTTCGCTGGGCCGGTTGTATCTCCCTTGGCGATGGCGCTTTTTTCAGGCGTGGGACTTGCCGGTTTGGCCTTCGGTGTCTTTTTCGCGCTGGATCTTCTTGTTGGCGCCGATCGTCGGGCTTCGCGTGAAGAAGATCGCTGGCGTGGCGCAACCGCGTTGGTCGATGGTGGTCTTGCCCGTCATGATGTGTCAGGCAAAGTCAAAGGTGCGAATGAAAAATTCTGCCGCTTTCTCGGCATTGAAGCTGAGGGACTCTCTGATCGCAGCGTGATCGAAAGATTGCATCTTTCCAGTGCGCCCTTGTTTTTGAAAGCGCTCTCTGATGCCAGCCATGGCGCGCAAGCCGTGGAAACGCATATTCGCATCCGTGCTGAAGCCGGTGCAGAGGGTCATGATGCGTCTGATCCCTATCGCGATGCGATTGTTCGTTTCCAACGTGTGGCACCTGGTAGCGCGCGTGATGATGGTGAAATTTTTGCGCTTTATCGTGCAGCGCCTGTTCCGCAAGTTCAGCGTAAAGCGGATACGGTTGAAACAACAACTTTCGCTCTTCAGCGTCTGGGCCATGAATTGCGCACGCCGCTTTCGGCGATTGTCGGATTCACCGATTGTCTTGCCGATCCAAATTTAGTTGCTGAGCACGACTCACGTCGGCAAGATTATGTGAGACTTATTTCTGTTTCGGCTCATCATATGCTTGAGCTTGTTGACGGGCTTTCGGAAGGCAAGGTTCCACAAGAGCCGGTAGATAGGATTGACCTTGCAAGCATTCTTGATGAAACGCTGTCCATGATTGCGGCTGACGCGGCGCAGAAGGGCACAGAAATTCGGGCCCATATTGCACCTCATTTGCCACGGATGGTTGGAAACCGTCGCGGTATCCGGCAGGTGGCTCTCAATCTTCTAAGCAATGCCATTAAATTTGCGCCTGAAGGCAAGGTTACTGTTACGCTTCGCCAAGATGGGCCAATGCTGGCGCTGACCATTGCCGATGATGGCAAGGGTGTCGAGGTGGATGAGTTGCCGCGATTGACGGAACCACGCTTCCGTGGTCGGTCAAGCCGCGTTGCTCAGATCGAAGGTCAGGGTCTTGGGCTTTCAATCGTCCGCGAAATCGTCAATCACCATGAGGGTACATTGGCGATTGATAGTCGTCCGGGCGAAGGCCTTTCAGCGACTGTGCATTTTCCGTTGGAGCGGCAAGTTGCCGAAGTCTTTCATGCCGGTCGTCGCGTGATGGCGGGAGGCCGTCGTTATGCGTGAGCGGACGATGCGTCGGGAACCGATCTTCGATGATCCGCATTCCTATCAAGAGAATGATGACTATACTGATGATCGTCCCTATGACGAACAAAATGATTCGTCATCACTCCGTCGGATGTTGTCTCCCGCACGCAGCATCCCCACGACAATTTTAGTCCTCGTAATAATCGCCTTTGTTACCAATGCGCTTTACTTGCAGCATGGTAATCGGGGGACTTTACTTCCTGATCTTCTGACGAGCATGAGAAGTGTCTTTATCGGCGCTGCTCCGGTCGATCCGGCTTCAGTTCCTGCACCCCCGCGCCGGCCCGATCCCGCTTTAGGCGATCTTACAGTAGCATCGGCTGAACGGGCGCTCATTCGTCTTGGTTATTTTTCAGGGGCCGCTGAGGGGCTGAAATCAGCGTCCTATCGAGAAGCCTTGATGCGCTTCCAAAAAGATCGTCGTCTTGTATCTTCAGGCGAACTTGATGATGCGACAAAGCGGGAGCTCGAAAAGATGTCGGGTCTCCCCGTCGATTAAGCGCCATGGCGCGATTACGATCTGACCTTGTTGTTGCCGCTATATTGAGACGCGCACAGAGCGCGGGTGCGACGGCCGTGTTACGGCGACGCGGCGCTGGTGAGGCCGGTGCTATTTTTATTTCAGTTGATCGGCTTGATGGGCATAATGATCTTTATGCTCCGGCACCGCCGCGCATGAACGAAGACGATGATTTGGTAAGGCGCTTCGATGTTATTCTGCCTGCTGTTTCACCGCTTGAGGTGAATGATCGCATGGCGCGTGAAGTCAAATTCGATTCGGATCTCTGGTGGGTTGAGATTGAAGATCGCCAAGGGCGCAATTTTACAGAATAAATACTTTGAAATTTTGGCGTTAAAATAATGAGGTCATGATCCATGAATAATCGAACGGCGGCTCATGCAAGCCATAGTAAATTATCTTTGGACTCGGATCGCATCGCCATTCCTGCTGCCAATGTTCAGCGTGTGATTGAAACGATTTTACAGCATGCGGGATGCTCATCATCGATCGCTCAAGAAGTTGCTGATCATTTGATTGATACCGAGCTATGCGGTGTTGAATCACATGGCGTGATGCGCGTGATGCAATATGCCGATCAATTCGCAAAAGGCGTTATGAATCCGAGCGTGGAAGCCGTCATTGTCAAAAATGATCGAAGTGGCGACGAAGTCGATGGTCGCGGCGGTATTGGTATTCCCGCCATGCGGCTTGCTGTCGATCACTGCGTTTCTTTGGCAAAGGAGAGAGGCATTGCCGCTCTACCGGTAAGACATGTTGGGCACACTGGTCGCTTGGGTGCCTATGCCGAACGTGCAGCACATGAGGGATGTTTAGTTATCATCATTGGCGGCGGCGGACGGCAAAATTGGCGACAAGTGACTCCTTACGGTGGTCGTAAAGCATTGTTGCCGACCAATCCTTTTTGCTTCGGCATTCCCGGCGGGCAAAGAGGACCGGTTGTCGTGGACTTTGCCACGTCGATTATCGCCGGTGGATGGCTTTATGCGGCACGTGCGGCAGGTGCCAAAGTACCTTTCGGCTCGATCATGAATCGTGATGGTGCGCTCTCCGATGACCCGGCAGATTATTTCAATGGAGGCGCAATTTTACCCAAAGGCGGCGCCATGGG
>CAWUMH010000057.1:0-10584 GCA_963923565.1 uncultured Alphaproteobacteria bacterium | reverse complement strand
GCAATCTCGAGAAGATCAGCGCGAATCGATGCCACAACCGCGCGTAAATCCGCGTCCCAAGAGCCCCAATCGCGCAGCATCGCCTCTTTAACCGCGGGCGTTGTTGTCAAAGGACCGGGGGTGAGGAGGTAGGGGGTTGTTTCCTGTCCGGCCGGACCGCGAAAGGGAATCGTCATCGGAAGCCTCTTCAAAAGGATAAATTCACGCCTCAGACCGCTAGAATAAAGCGGATGAATGACTTTTATATAAAGCCACAAAATCAGTCAATAAACCACAAATAGTCATGGTTTGGATCCAGCCAGGCGAATGGGCCAGAGACGGGCAGCGGCCTCGGTTGCCGGTTCGCCCTTGGGCAGATCGTCGGTGATGAGGGCGGCAATTGGCGAGGCGATCGGGATCGGAACAGGCGTCCGTTTCGAAAATTTTGTGTAATCCGCCAGCACATAAGTGGCCTTGGCAGCAGCGACCATGCGGGCCCGTTGCTCGGCGGCTAACCGCGTATAATCCGTGAACTGGCCGGTTTCCGAAATGCCGCCTGCGCCAATGAAAGCGAGATCAACGCGGTATTTGGCGATGAGCTCGAGCGTATCGAGCCCAAAAGCCGCCTCGTCATTTGGCTCTATCTCGCCGCCCAGCAGAACGGTTTTGATCGTCTTGGTCCTCGCCAATAGGAGCCCGATGGGGAGGGAATTGGTGAGCACCGTCAGGTCGCTTCTATTCGTAAGGGCTTGGGCGAGGGCCAGCGTGGTCGAACCGGAGTCGATTAGAATGGCCATCCCGTCGTCCACTAACTCGGCCGCCGCCCGGCCAATCGCAGCCTTCCCCTCGGCATTTTCGATTGTTCGTCGTGAGAGCGACGGCTCATTCGAGAGGCGATGCGCGCCGCCATGGACGGTCACGAGCCGCCCTTCCTCGGCCAATAGCTTCAAATCACGGCGAATCGTCTCCATCGAGACATTGAACCGTACGGCAAGGTCGGAGACGCTCACCGAGCCTTGTGCCTCGAGCGTCTGAAGAATTTGGCCGTGGCGATCAACCGCGAGCGGGCGCGACATGATACGTTCCTTTAATGTGACTTTATGTGGCTTTTTAGATGAAATACCGGGCAAGGCAAAGAAAAACGTCACGTTGCTCTTGTCGGCCACCGCGCAAAGCGTCACTCTGCTGTACAAAGAATTATAACCAGCAGACCCATGTCATTATCCGATCCCCCGCATAATCGAACGCTTCTTGGAATCGGCTATGCGCTGATCGGCTTTTCAATTTTTTCGATTCAAGACGCGACGGTGAAATGGCTCGTCGCGACGTTGCCCGTGTGGCAGGTTTTGTTTTCACGATCGCTTTTGATTCTCATTCTTTGTTTATTTCTTTTAGGCCCGAAGCGTGCCGTTGAACTCGCGAAGGGATCAAGCCGCAAACAGCTTATGCTGCGATCCGCATTGATCTTGGCGGCTTGGCTTGCCTATTTCACCGCATCGCGGTCACTCCACCTTGCTGAGATGGTTACGATCTATTTCTCGACGCCGATTTTTTCCGTCGTGATGTCTATCATCTTTTTGAAGGAAACGGTGGGCCTTGCACGATGGGCGGCAACACTTGTTGGCTTTGCTGGTGTTGTTATTGCCGCTGGTCCTGCAGGTTCAGCTGATATCATTCCTGTTCTGCTCGTACTATTTGCAGCGCTGTGTTGGGGCGCTACCCATATTCTTGTGCGCATGATTGGTCGCAAGGAAGGCTCATTGAGTCTGATGCTCGCCTCCAATGCGATTGTTGTTTTGGTCTGTGCAACAACATTGCCTTTCGTGTGGATTACGCCTTCACCTTTCGAATTTCTTTTGCTTTTGCTTTTGGGTGCTGTTGGCGCCTCCGGACAATATTTTATGTTTGAAGGCTATCGTCTCGCCCCCGCATCCGCCGTTGCGCCGTTCGAGTATATTACGTTGCTTTGGGCATTCGGCTGGGGCCTTTTGATCTGGGGCGATTTTCCTCCTGTGCCGGTTTTCATCGGCGCGTCACTCATTCTGACCAGCGGTCTTGGCCTTGTCATTGTTGAAGCACTCGCTGCGCGACGCCATCGTATCGCTTAAGCTAACTGTGAACGCGTTCGAACGGGCTTGTGCGGCGTGAGCGCCTGTGTTGGACTTCAAGAGTTAAGTGATTCGGGTTTTGCTGTTTGACCAACGCAGGAGGTCCTCATGCCCCGGCTTTTTACAGGCCTCTCGGTCCCGGATCACATTATCGATACGCTTTCATCGATACGCGGCGGTCTTTCAGGCGCGCGGTGGATTACGCCTGAAAATTTTCACATTACCTTGCGCTTTCTCGGCGATATCGATGACACGACGGCGCATGATGTATTTTTAATTCTCAGTCGAATTCAACGAACAATTTTTCCGATCACAATTGATGGCATCACCGTGTTTGGCGGAGATCGCCCCCGCGCGCTTGTGGCCAAGATTGTTCCCTCACCCGCTTTAATGGAACTGCAAGCCGAGCATGAACGTTTGGTGCGCCGTCTCGGATTGCCTGCTGAAACCAGAAAATTCACGCCTCATATAACACTTGCGCGTTTACGCGATACATCGCCTTTTGAGTTAGCGAATTTTCTAGGCGTGATCTCTCATGTACCGCGTCTCTCATTTGAGGCTGAATCATTTGAAGTCTTTTCGTCACGCGCGTCAGTGGGCGGCGGACCCTATGTCATCGAAGCGTCTTATCCTCTGCGTGACGCTTCAATTGAAACACAACAACTTCGCACGGCGTGAGGATTATTTAAATGATCACAACTGATCGTCTTGAAGGTTCTGCGCGCGCGGAAGCCGTAAAGTCGCTTTCCGGCTGGAATGATGTTGTGGGACGCGATGCCATTGAAAAGCAGTTTCGCTTTTCTGACTTCAGTGCTGCCTTTGCCTTCATGACGCGTGTGGCTTTTATTGCTGAAGCGATGAACCATCATCCAGAATGGTTGAATGTATGGTCAAAAGTTCACATCACGCTCACAAGTCATGATGTGAAAGGCGTATCATCGCGGGATATTGATTTGGCGAGAGAGACAGATCGCTTGGCGAAAGAGTGCGGCGCTCTTTCATAAACAAAGATCAACCGGCGTCGATCACGCCATTTGCTTCAAGCGAACGTCGGAGCTTTGTAAACGCTAAACGAATGCGCGACTTCACGGTGCCCAGAGGCAGTCCGGTTTTCTCGGCAATTTCGCTGTGTGAAAGATCATCGAAAAAGGCCATACGCACGAGCGACAATTGTTCTTCGGGCAAGCCTTCAAGCGAGACGCGGATACGATCTTCGCGCACCTGCATATCGATTCGGCGATCAGCGCCTTCATCTTCCGCCGCGATTTCAGGCGCATCCATCGGATCAAAGAAATCGAGCCGGTCGCGCCGAAGCGTATCGATGCGGCGATTGCGGGCGATCCGATAGAGCCAGGTCGCAAGGGAGGATTTGGTCGGATCAAAAAGATGGGCTTTCGTCCATAAGGTCGTCATCACATCTTGCAGGATCTCCTCCGCCGAACCGGCATCGGAACCAAGGCGAAGCAAATAGGCGTGCAGCCGCGGACCAAAATGGTCAAAAAGCCTCGCAAAGGCTTCACGGTCACGGTCTCTCGCCACGGCGAGGACGAGTTCGCCGAGCTCAATCTGCGTCGACACCCCAATTACCCCGAAATTCTGCGATCCTGCATCGCGCATACCGTCCCATCCGACCGGCTGCGACAGTTTGGCACAATCTGTCGGGGATTGAAACGGCGCATCCGCCCTATTCCGAATGATTTTTGTTTTCACCCCGAACGGTTTAAGGTATCGCGCTTGAGCGGGAATCACCCGATTTGGAGCCTTGGCTGCCCATGAATCACTGCACTGTCCGGACCCTCTTCGCTGGCGCTTGTTTTGCGGTCGGTCTCCTTGTGTCCTTCGGCCCGGCCTCGGCTCAAACCAAAAAGCCGGAACCGGCCAAAGCGACGACCCCGGCCAAGCCGCAGGCGCAGGCTCCCGCAGCTGCCGCGCCCGCTCCCGCGCAGCCTATCCAATTGGGCAGCTTTGGCAGCTGGGCCGTTTACGCGTCTGACACGGCCAATGGCCGCGTATGCTATGCGCTATCCTCGCCGAAGGATCGCCTGCCTGCGGGCCTCACCCGCGATCAAGCCTATTTCTTCGTGTCATCCCGCCCGCAAGAAAATGTGCGGGACGAAATCAGCTTCGTTCTCGGCTTCCCGCCTAAAGAGGGTGCCGATGCGCAACTCGTGATCGGCAAGACGACTTATGCTGTTTCAACCAAAGTGCAGGGCAATGCGTGGTTGAAATTGCCGAAAGATGATCCAGCCGTTGTCGAGCTCATGAAAAAAAATCCGCAAGTGCAATTGAAGATCACGTCGAAGCGCGGCAATGCGCTGACCGACATTTACGTCACTGCTGGTTTTGCTCAAGCGCTTGATCAGGTGAAGAAGGCCTGTCCGTGAGCGATAACACCATCGCGCGCGCGGGTGATGGAATCGAAAAGACAGCCGAGATTCTGACTCCCGCTCCGGTTAAATCCGGCGGTAAATTATCTCTGGTCGGATTTGGTCGATCAGCTCTCGCTGAACAGCTCACAGAAATCGGTGTGCCCGCGCGTGAAATACGCATGCGGGTCAATCAGCTTTGGCATTGGATTTATCACCGTGGCGCGCAGTCATTTGATGAGATGCTCAATGTCTCGAAAGTTCTGCGCGCAACGCTTGATGAGTCATTTACACTCGCGCGGCCCGAAATTGTTTCAGAACAAATTTCAAAAGATGGCACGCGTAAATGGTTGATCCGCATGCCGCCTATGGGGCTGCATGATAAAGGTGCGGAAATCGAAACCGTTTACATTCCTGAAAGTGATCGCGGCACTCTGTGCATTTCATCACAAGTTGGCTGCACGCTCACCTGTTCCTTTTGCCATACCGGAACACAGCGTCTCGTACGCAATCTGACAGCGGCTGAGATTGTCGCGCAAGTGATGATCGCGCGTGATCGTTTAGGCGATTGGCCCGGTGCAACACGGCCAACAGATGGTCTGGTGCCTGATGCTGATCGTGCTGTCTCGAATATCGTGCTTATGGGCATGGGCGAGCCGCTCTATAATTTTGATGGTGTGCGCGATGCGATGACCACGGTAATGGATGGCGATGGCTTGTCGTTGTCGCGCCGTCGCATAACGCTTTCAACTTCCGGCGTTGTGCCGATGATCCCGCGAGCCGGTGATGAAATCGGATCCATGCTGGCAATATCGCTTCACGCGGTACGCGATGATTTGCGCAATGAACTTGTCCCTTTGAATCGCAAATATCCGATCCGCGATTTGCTTGAAGCCTGCCGCGCCTATCCGGGCCTATCAAATGCGCGCCGGATCACATTCGAATATGTGATGCTTGATGGCGTCAATGACTCGCTTGCCGATGCGCGCGAGTTGATCCGTTTGCTAAAGGGCATGCCGGCAAAAATCAATCTCATCCCGTTTAATCCTTGGCCCGGAACAAAATATAAATGTTCGTCATGGGATCGGATTGAGGAATTTTCCGATGCGGTGTTTCGCGCGGGTTATGCATCACCGGTACGCACACCGCGGGGGCGCGATATTCTGGCCGCATGTGGTCAGCTTAAGAGCGAAACCGAAAAACTCCGCGCCCGCGCCCGCTTGATGCTTGAGAGCGGCATTGGTGCGGAAGGGGTTTATGCTGTGGGCGCGGGCGAAGAATAAAAATTCTAATCAAGCCCAGCTATTGCGCGACCAAATTCTGCCGCATCAAAGGGCTCAAGATCGTCAATGCCTTCACCAACTCCAATGAAATGAATCGGGAGGCCGAATTTTTCGGCAAGCGCTACGAGAATGCCGCCGCGTGCGGTGCCATCAAGCTTGGTCATGACGAGACCTGTAACACCGGCCACCTTTCCAAAAATTTCAACTTGCGAAAGCGCGTTTTGACCCACAGTCGCATCAAGCACGAGCAATACAGCGTGTGGCGCTGACGCATCCCGCTTCTTGATCACGCGGATCACTTTCTCGAGTTCAGCCATAAGCTCCGCACGGTTTTGCAAACGACCCGCCGTGTCGATCATCACGACATCGCTATCCGCCTTTGTCGCTTCTTCAAGCGCATCGAAAACGAGACCTGCCGCATCTGAGCCTTGTGGGCGCGTAATCACAGGCGCGCCGACGCGTTGACCCCACACTTGTAACTGCTCAATAGCGGCTGCACGAAATGTATCGCCCGCTGCAAGCATGACCTTCAAACCCTCGGCTGAAAACTTCGCTGAAAGTTTGCCGATCGTCGTGGTTTTGCCGGCGCCATTAACGCCCACCATCAACAAGACGAAGGGCTTCTTCGTTCGATCAATCACAAGAGGCTGAGCGACAGGCGTAAGACTCCTTGTGACCTCGTCGGCAAGGATGGCTTTGACTTCATCGCCCGTGATTTCTTTGCCATATCGGCCTTTGCCGACCGCCTCAACGATACGGGTTGATACGGTTAAACCGAGATCGGCGCGGATGAGAACATCTTCAAAGTCTTCGAGCGTTTCGGAATCGAGTTTGCGCTTGGTAAAAAGATCCGTGATGCCTTGGCCAATGGAGGCCGAGGAGCGGGCGAGGCCCGCTTTGAGCTTTTGCCACCAGCTCGCTTTTGGCTGATCAGGTTGCGACTCGGACGCGCCACCAAAGAGGCGGGCGATCAGGCCGGGCTTTTTTTCGGATCCGTCGGTCATGCCTCTCGATAACGCTTTCCTCGCTCGGACGGAAGGGCTAGAGAGCCCCTCCATGACACCTGAAGAGATCCAAGGCCGTATTCTTTATCGCGATGCATTGATGCTCGTCATCAATAAGCCCGCCGGCATTGCCGTGCATGAGGCGCATCCGAATGCGAAACATCGCGGCCATCATCTGGAACAATATTTTCCGCATTTGATGTTTGGTCTGCCGCAGCCGCCGATGCTCGCGCACCGTCTCGACAAGGATACATCGGGCTGTCTCGTGCTTGGTCGCCACCGCAAAGCACTCGACGATCTGTCGCGACTTTTCCGCGAAGGGCACATGGAAAAAACCTATTGGGCAATTGTGAAGGGCGGACCGCTTGAAGAGTCCGGCCGCATCGATATGCCGCTCGGCAAAATGGATCGTTCACGCGGCTGGTGGATGAAGCCAGATCCGGAAGGATTGCCTGCTCAAACCGATTGGCGCGTGCGGGGACGTAGCGGCGATTTCACATGGCTTGAATTGAAGCCCGAAACCGGACGCACGCATCAATTGCGTGTGCACTGCCAGGCGATGGGGTGGCCGATCATCGGCGATCCGATTTATGGCGACGGCAAAGAAACGGGCGAGATGCTGCATCTCCATGCACGTGGCATCACCGTTCCGCTTTATAAAAATAAAGCGCCTATAGCGGTGGAAGCGCCGCCATCGCCTCACATGATCGAACGGCTGAGAGCTTGCGGGTACGTCGCTTAGCAACGAGTGATTTCTAAGTTTATTCAAATCGTTAAACGTTTGCCGTCATGGGCGGCAATTTCTACGCGCGTCAGTGAACCCGCTTCAAACCGATCTGAAACATAAACAGGCGTGAAGCATTGTGTCCGCGCCAAACCGCCGCGCTCGACAAGAATTTCTTGTTCCGTACCGACTAGAGTTTGCAGATGCTTTGCCAAAACCTCTTCGCCCTTTTCTCGCAAACGTTTGGCACGGCTCTTTATGATATCCGATTTGACTTGCGGCATCTTTGCTGCTGGCGTTCCGTTGCGTGGCGAGTAGGGAAACACATGCAAGAATGAGAGGTCGCACTCATCAACTAAGCGCAAAGAATTTTCAAAAGCCTCATCGCTTTCCGTCGGAAAGCCTGCGATCAGATCGGCGCCATAGACAAGCTCAGGTCGCGCCTTCTTCAATTCGGTACAAATGCGGATAGCATCATTCCGCAGATGACGGCGCTTCATGCGTTTTAAAATCAGATCATCACCTGACTGTAAGGACAGATGAAGATGCGGCATTAAGCGTGGCTCGGTTGCAATGGCGTCGATCAGATCATCATCGGCTTCAACGGAATCAATCGAAGAGATGCGGAGCCGTTTCAAATCGGGCACATGTTTTAAAATGGCTTTGACGAGTTGGCCGAGTTTCGGCGCACCGGGCAAATCAGGGCCATAGCTTGTAAGATCTACGCCCGTGAGGACTGCTTCTTTATGACCCGCATCAACCAGTTTTGCGATTTGATCGACCACATCGCCCATGGGCACGGAGCGGGAAACGCCACGGCCATAGGGAATAATACAAAATGTGCAGCGATGGTCGCAGCCATTTTGTACTTCCACAAAAGCGCGCGTGTTTTCTGAAAATGCGGAAACAAAATGCGGCGCGTGTTCGGTCACAGACATGATGTCGGCAACACGCACGCGCGGATAGGCGCGGTCTTCATCACCGAGCATTTGCGCCAGTTCGGACCATGTTTCACGTTTTGTTTTTGAATCATTGCCGATGACAAGCGTTACGTCGTCGAGCGCAGCAAAACGCTCGGGTTCGATTTGTGCCGCACATCCTGTGACGATAATTTTTTTATCGGGCGTCTCGCGTTTAATTTTGCGAATAGTTTGGCGCGCTTGGCGTACCGCCTCGGCCGTAACCGCGCAGGTATTGACGATGACAATATCGGCTAAACCGCTTGCGGTTGCGGCATCTTTCATCGCCTCCGATTCAACGAGATTGAGGCGACATCCCAGTGTCACGAGTGTGACGCTCATGGAGCGATATCCATGAAGAGCGCCGCATCAAGTGTGCCGTTATGCTCGAATTCAACAGGTCCTGTCATCAGAACATGCGAGTCGCTTGCGCGATAATGAATGATGAGATCGCCTCCGGGGAGACTGACGCGCACTTGGCGTTCCGTTAGATTGCGGCGGGACGAAGCAACAACAGCAGCGCAGGCACCCGAGCCACAAGCCAGTGTAAGACCCGCGCCGCGCTCCCAGACTTTCTGAATAATATGGCCACGATCAACAATATGAACGAGCGAGATATTTGCACGCTCCGGAAAAAGGGAATCATGTTCCAGGATTGGACCATTCACATCAAGCGCATAGGCTTCGACATTTTCGACAAAGAAAATCGCATGCGGATTGCCCATATTCACGCCGGCAGGATCTCTCAATAATTTGCCATTTGTCGTCGTGTAAGAAAAATCGATATGATCGATGTCACTGACCGTGCGCGAGAGCGGAATTTCTTGCCAGTCGAAACGCGGCATTCCCATATCAATCGTAAAAGCAAATTCGGCCTCACGGCGGCAGTCAAGTTGACCGGCTTTTGTTTCAAGCACCAGATGATCTTTGGGTTGATCACGAAGCATATGCCAGCTCACACAGCGCGTACCATTGCCGCAGGCTGAGGATTCACTGCCATCCGTATTGAAGATACGCATGAAGCCGTCGGTCTCTTTTGAATGCGGATCGAAGATCACCATTAACTGATCGAAACGTGTCGCGTTATGATGAGCAATCGCCCGTGCCTCTGCGGCCGACACGCTGAGAGCTGTGCCGCGCAAATCGAGAATGGTGATCGCATTGCCAGCGCCATTCATTTTCACAAAAGGCCTGCCGGCGAGAGGGCTCGTCATCGCATCATACTCCTTGCAGGCGGGGCATAGCATGGCGAGGCGCGGGCAGGCGAGGGTTTCTGTCTTGTAAAGATGCCGGTGCTCGACCCATGACCCGTCTCTGGTCTATCGTCGTCACGAATCAGGGACCGGAGTCCCTGAATGTGGAGAAACGCCCTCTATGTCCTTGCGGTCCGCCCCAATTCTTGGACTTTTTCTGGCTCTAGGCTTCGGCCTTTTGCCGGTTGGGGCGCAATCCATCGACCAAATGCCTTTGGCGCCGCCGCCGGAGCTTCCACCACCCGTCGTCATGCCGCTTGAAACGCCGAAGGGTGCCCTTGACGCCCCGCCCGCACCGGCACCCGCTATGCCAGCGTCGCCCGCGAGTGCGACGGCCATGCTCAAAAGCGTTGCCCCTCCGGCCTCCGATGTGATTTTGCCGGATCGACTCACGATTGAGTCTCGCCCCGCGTTGATCGCGCACGGCAAAGGCGAATGGGAAAAGGCCTATGACCAAATCCGTGAAGCGGTTTCAAAGCTTAAGAGCGCGGCTGAAAAATTAAAGCTCGACGTCACAGGCTATCCGCTGACGATTTTTGTCGAGACGAGCGAAACCGGCTTTACCTATGACATCATGCTGCCGATCGCTGCGGCGCCTACGAGCCCGCTCAGCGATTTAGGAAGCGATATCCGGATAGGGGAAACGATTGCGGGTAAAGCAATCCGTTTCGTGCATCTTGCGTCTTATGATGAGATCGACGGCGCGTATGAACAGATCACCGCCTATCTCGATGCCAAAGACATTGTTGTCAAAGACGCTTTTATCGAAGAGTATCTGTTCTTTGGCGAGAAATCGAATTCGCCTGAAACCACCATCAATATTCTTGTGCAACCGAAAAAATAAACACGACGTGGTTTAAGCGTTTAACACTTCACCAGGCCGCAACACGGTGAATTTTTTTTCATCC
>CAWUMH010000056.1:0-10853 GCA_963923565.1 uncultured Alphaproteobacteria bacterium | reverse complement strand
CCCTCGGGTGCCCCTACTTTGGCATTGACGGGCGGTGCGGCGAAGCGTCTGGCCGAAATATTGCCCCCCGCACATGAGGCCCGTATCCATTTGACCCTGACGGACGAGGCACCGCTCGCCATGGCGGTTTGCGTGATTGAAGCTTTGCCGCGCGCCGTGACCGCGCCTTGATTGCGAGTCAGTAAGGGCCGGACTATAGAATGCGTCGCGCCAAGGCGGTCGAGGCTGTGGCTGATTCAAGAGAGAAAGTTGACCTGAGATGAGCGACCTCAAAACACCGATAGATAACAAGGCGCAGGAGTCAGGGGTTCTCGAAACGGCGAAGGTTGTTATTCAGGCTCTGTTGATCGCGGTCGTGATCCGGACACTGTTGTTCCAGCCTTTCAATATTCCATCAAGCTCGCTCGTGCCGACTTTGCTTGTGGGCGATTATCTTTTCGTCTCGAAATTTTCTTACGGATTTTCGAAACATTCGATCCCGTTCAGTCCGCCGCTTTTTTCGGGTCGAGTTTTGGGATCAGAACCACAACGCGGTGATATTGCCGTGTTCAAATTACCGCGTGATCCGTCGATTGATTATATCAAGCGCGTGATTGGGTTGCCTGGTGATCGCATTCAAATGATCGACGGCATTCTTCACATCAATGGTCAAGCAGTTCCTAAACAAAAAATTGGGACGAAAGAATTAAGTTCTGGTGCTGGCTATAAGGATGAAGCCACCTATTATCGGGAAACACTTCCGAATGGTGTGAGTTATACGATTCAAGAGCTTGAGAAATTCGGCAACAAGCTCGGCCGTAATACGTCCGTCTATGTTATTCCCGCCGGACATTTTTTCATGATGGGCGACAACCGCGATAATTCACTCGACTCGCGTGATATGTCCTCACAAGGCGTGGGCTATGTGCCCTATGAAAATTTTGTGGGACGCGCGGAAGTGATTTTCTTCTCGGTTGGAGAGGACTCGGCGGCATGGAAAATTTGGGAATGGCCGTGGACTGTGCGGTGGTCGCGTATCTTTAGTCGGATCGGATGAACGCGTGGCGGCGAAGCGGATAAGCCCTGATCTTGCCGATCTCGAAAAACAGATCGGCTATAAATTTAGGACCCTCACACTTCTTGAGCAGGCTTTGACTCATATAAGCGCTGTTAAAGGGCCTGTTACGACCGAAGCCTATTATGAGCGTCTGGAATTTTTAGGTGACCGCGTTTTGGGTTTAGCGATTGCCGAAATGCTGTATCGCACTTTTCCCGGTGATGATGAGGGCGTCCTATCGCGTCGCCTTGCCACATTGGTCCGTAAAGAGAGCTGCGCGCAAGTTGCCGAAGCGTGGGGTGTAAGTCCTTTCATTCGTCTAGGCCCCGGCGAAATGCAATCGGGCTTACGCAAGAAGGGCGTTCTTCTTGGTGATGTCTGCGAAGCGATTATAGCAGCGATTTATCTCGATGGTGGTTATGAGGCCGCACGCTCTGCTGTCGAGCGAGGCTTTGGCGCGAAGCTTCATGAAAGCGATGCGGGACGGCGCGATGCGAAGTCGAGTTTGCAAGAATGGGCTTTGGGGCGTGCTTTGCCAGTCCCTGTCTATCGTGAAGTGAAGCGCAGTGGCCCCGATCACGCGCCGCTATTTGTGATTGCCGCTGAGGTGCAAGGGTTTTCGCCTTGTGAAGCGGAAGGGCCGTCAAAGCGTTTGGCGGAACACGCTGCCGCTGAAGCCTTTATGACGCGTGAAGGTGTAGAAAGACCAAAATGACTGAACAAACTTCCACACGCTGCGGCTATGTTGCATTGATCGGTGTCCCGAATGCCGGCAAGTCTACGCTTGTAAATGCGCTTGTCGGCGCGAAAGTGTCGATCGTTTCCCGTAAAGTGCAAACAACCCGCGCGCTTGTGCGGGGTATTGCGATGGTTGACCAGACGCAAATCATCTTTGTCGATACGCCGGGCATTTTTTCGCCGAAGAGACGCCTTGAGCGTGCGATGGTCACATCCGCTTGGGGTGGGGCAGGGGAAGCCGATGCTGTTGGCCTTGTGATTGATGCACGCAAAGGCATCGACGAGGATGTCGAAACATTGCTTCAATCGCTTTCAGAGTGGAAGAAGCCCATCCATCTGATTTTGAACAAAGTGGATCTCGTGGATCCGCCGCATCTCTTGAAGCTTGCGGAAATGCTTAATCAGCGGATCGCTTTCAAAGAAACGTTCATGGTATCTGCTACATCGGGCAGCGGTGTTGATCGGGTTCGCAAACATTTTGCCTCATTGATGCCGGAAAGCCCCTGGCTATACCCCGAAGATCAGGTGTCGGATGCGCCGATGCGTATGTTGGCTGCAGAAATCACGCGCGAGAAAATGTTTGAACGCTTGCATGACGAATTGCCTTATCGGTCAACTGTTGAAACCGATCAGTGGCAAACGCGTAAAGACGGTTCAGTGCGGATCGAGCAAACAATTTTTGTTGAACGCGAAAGCCAACGCATGATTGTATTGGGTAAAGCGGGACAAACGATCAAGGCGATTGGTGCCGCATCACGCAAAGATATCGCGGAAGAAATCGAAACACCGGTGCATCTCTTCTTGCATGTCAAAGTGCGTGAGAATTGGTCGGATGATCCGGCGCGCTATCGCGAAATGGGTCTTGAATTTCCGAAAGAGTGAACGGAAAGGGCGGTCAACAAGACAATGGAATGGCAGGATGATGCCATCGTAATCGGTGTGCGCCGCTTGGGCGAGACAGACGTCATTCTCGAAGCGATGACGCGTGCGCATGGCCGCCATTTGGGTGTTGTGCGCGGTGGACGGTCGCGTCGCCTGCAACCGGCATTACAAGCGGGCAATGCGGTATCGCTTTCATGGCGGGCGCGGCTTGACGAACAGCTCGGGCAATTTGCGGTTGAACCGATGCGGATGCGCGCCGCCGCTTTCATGGGGCAAAGATGCACGCTCTATGCGTTGACGACCATCGCGTCACTTGTGCGTCTATTGCCTGAGCGCGATCCGCACACATCGCTCTATGAGGCGCTTGAAATTATTCTCGACACAATGGATCAAGATGATCTCGCAGCCCCGCTTCTTGTGCGTTTTGAAGTGGCTCTGCTTGCCGAATTGGGTTTTGGTCTCGATCTTTCCGAATGCGCGGCGACGGGCACAAAAGAAAATCTCATTTATGTATCGCCCAAATCGGGACGTGCCGTTTGTGAGGAGGCGGGTGAACCCTATCGCGAGCGGCTTTTCCGCCTCCCGGCTTTTTTGCTTGATCAGGCAAATGCGGGCTTGCCGGATATGAGCGAGATTGCCGATGGCTTGGCTTTAACGGGCTATTTCCTCGAGCGGCATCTCTTTGGTGCCCGGAATTTACCGCTTCCTGAGGCCCGTGAGGCTCTTGCGGCCCTCTATCGACAGGGAAACGAGGCCTAAAAGCCCTGGAGTAAAGCCTCCGGCTTGCCGCGAATCGGATCTAAGGGCATCCGGAGACCCTTAAAATTTCGAGGTTCTAGTCCCATGGGTAAGCGCGTCGTTCCGCCGGATGACAAGGGTATTGAAGAGGTTTCGCTGAAGGATGCGCTCGAAGAGCGCTATCTCGCTTATGCTCTATCGACAATCATGCATCGTGCGCTTCCCGATGCGCGTGACGGTTTGAAGCCGGTTCATCGTCGTCTTCTTTACGCGATGCGGCTGTTGCGTTTGGATCCCGGCCAAGCGTTCAAGAAATGCGCGCGCGTCGTTGGTGACGTGATCGGTAAATATCACCCGCATGGCGACCAATCGGTCTATGATGCACTAGTGCGTCTCGCGCAGGATTTCGCGGTTCGTTATCCACTCGTCGATGGGCAAGGCAATTTCGGCAATATCGATGGCGATAATCCGGCCGCGATGCGTTACACCGAAGCGCGGTTGACAGAAGTTGCACGGCTTCTGCTTGAAGGGCTTGATGAGAACGCGGTTGATTTCCGCGAGACCTATGATGGCTCCGAAGAAGAGCCGCTTGTTTTGCCTGCCGCTTTCCCCAATCTTCTCGCGAATGGATCGCAAGGCATT
Source organism: uncultured Alphaproteobacteria bacterium (assembly GCA_963923565.1). Lineage (GTDB taxonomy): Bacteria > Pseudomonadota > Alphaproteobacteria > Rhizobiales > Beijerinckiaceae > CAIUPE01. The sequence continues at coordinate 6,817 of CAWUMH010000056.1, read as the reverse complement.
GCGGTCGGTATGGCGACATCGATCCCCCCGCATAATGCTGCAGAGCTATGTGATGCGGCGCTTTATTTGATTGCGCATCCGAAAGCGACGACCGATCAGATTCTTACTTTCGTGCCTGGCCCCGATTTTCCAACGGGTGGCATCATTGTTGAAACGCGCGAGTCGATTGCGGAGACATATCGCACGGGGCGTGGATCATTCCGTGTTCGTGCGCGGTGGACCAAGGAAGATCAGGGGCGGGGATTGTGGTCAATCGTTGTGACCGAAATTCCCTATATGGTTCCGAAATCGCGTCTCATCGAAAAAATCGCCGAATTGCTCAATGATCGCAAATTGCCTTTCCTTGCCGATGTACGCGATGAATCGGCTGAAGATATTCGCATCGTTCTCGAGCCGCGAGCGCGTACCGTTGATCCCGAGATTTTGATGGAATCGCTGTTCAAGCTCACCGAGCTTGAAGCCCGCGTGCCCATGAATATGAATGTTCTGACCGCGGGTCTTGTGCCGCGCGTTCTCGGCCTTGCCGATGTTTTGCGTGAATGGCTCAATCATCGTCGTGAGGTATTGGAGCGCCGCTCACAGCATCGCCTGACGCAAATTGAAAAGCGTCTTGAAATTCTCAAAGGTCTTTTGATTGTCTATCTCGATCTTGATCGTGTGATCAAAATTATTCGTGAGAAGGATGATCCGAAAGCCGAACTTATTAAAGCCTTCAAACTGAATGATGTTCAGGCAGAAGCGATTTTGAATACGCGGTTGCGCTCGTTGCGCAAGCTTGAGGAAATGGAACTCAAGCGCGAATTTGATACGCTGACGGAAGAAAAATCCCAGATTGAGTCGCTGTTGTCATCGCCGGACAAGCAATGGAAAGCGATCTCCTGGCAAATCCGCGAAGTCAAAAAGAGCTTCGGTCCTGAGACAAAAATCGGCAAGCGTCGCTCGACTTTAGGCGAAGCCCCCGAAATGGGCGATATCGATCTTATGGAAGCGATGGTCGAGCGCGAACCGCTGACCGTTGTCTTGTCTGAGAAAGGGTGGATCCGTGCGCTGAAAGGCCATGTGACCGATCTCGGCAATCTGCAATTCAAGGGCGATGATGCGCTGAAACTCAGTTTCCATACGGAGACGACGGCTAAAATTTTGGTCTATGCGACGAGTGGTAAAGTTTACACCATTGATCCGTCAAAATTGCCGGGCGGGCGTGGCTTTGGTGATCCGGTTCGTCTTCTCGTTGATATTGATGAAGGCGCGGAAATTGTTACCGCGTGGCAACATAAAGCGGGTCAAAAACTTTTGTTCGCCTCATCAGCCGGGCGCGGCTTTATTGCATTGTCGGATGATACAATTGCCAACACACGGAAAGGCCGTCAGGTATTGAATCTTGATGATCGTGAATTGGCACGGTTTGTTGTGCCGGTCGAAGGCGATTATGTGGCCGCGATTGGCGAGAACCGAAAATTGCTTTGCTTCCGCCTCTCGGAGATGGTCGAGATGTCGCGTGGTAAAGGCGTGCGCATTCAAAAATACAAAGATGGCGGAATGGCGGATATCAAGACCTTCAAATTGTCAGAAGGTCTCACATGGAAAGATACTGCCGGTCGCACATGGACCGTTGGCAAGCCTGACATCAAGGAATGGATTGGCAGTCGCGCCGATGCGGGTCGTTTGCCGCCAAAAGGATTTCCGAAGTCGAATAAATTTTCGATCTGATCAATAAGACGCGATCACGTGTCGGAGTAACGTTCGACACGGGCCCAGCCATTTGAGCCGAGACGTTCTTGCGGCAAGAAGCGCGCTTTATAAGCCATCTTTCGTGAGCCCGGAATCCAATAGCCCAAATAGAGATAGGGTAGGCCGCGTTTGCGCGTGCGCTCGATATGATCAAGGATCATATAGGTGCCGAGACTGCGCGTTGTCTCGCGGGGATCATAAAAGGAATAAACCATCGACAAGCCGTCGGTGAGCACATCGGTTAATGCTGTACCCAATAATGGACCTTCAGGCTGACCAAAAAAGCCGGGCTCGCGGCTACGTCTGCGATATTCAACAAGCTCAGTATCGACATGGCTGTCTTCAATCATCAGCGTAAAATCGAGAATATTCATATCAATCATGCCGCCTTCTGTATGGCGGGCCGAAAGATAGGATCGGAACAGGCCATAATGTTCGGCGCTTGCCGTATTGGGCATTTCGCTGCCGATAAGATCGGCATTGCGTTCAAGCGCACGGGCGAGATTGCGGGATGGTTTGAACTCGTCGACCGGAACTCTGACCGAAACGCAGGCCGAGCAGCGTTCACAAGCGGGGCGATAGGCAATCGTTTGCGACCGACGAAACCCGGCTTCCGAGAGAAGATTATTTAGGCTCTTAGCCCGCCGGCCGATCAGATGTGTGAAGACCTTTCGTTCCATCTGGTCCGGAATATAGCCGCAAGGACTCGGCGCGGTCATAAAAAACTGGGTCGGATCCTGTGCTTGATTTGTCATCCGCCGTTCCGCAATCGACCCTAAATCTCTAGGCAAAGTGAATGATACGCCTGAGTCACCGGTTCGCGCAATCGCTTTGGGAAAGTCCTTTCAGCCGGTATTGGGGGCTAGTCAGCGGGGGTACGTATTTCCTATTATGACGGCCTGGTGACAATCTGATCGAGCGGGAGCTTAACAGCATGGTGCGGAACGGAATTCGGCTTGTCCTCGTGGCTTGCGTCTCGTTGTTGGTTGCGTCTTGTGCCACAACGCCGACGTCTCAAATGGCCGGAAATTCGAGCGTTAGCGATGTGTCCTATGAGGCCGTGGGCCTCATAAACTCCTTCCGCGCCCAAAATGGTCTCGGGCCTGTGAGTGTCGATTCAGCAGTTATCGAGGCTGCGCGCTATCAGGCTGTTGCCATGGCGTCGCGCGACGTGCTCTCGCATGAGGTGGCGGGAGACTTTACAACCCGCATGAACAATGCCGGCTTTACCTATGCAACGGCTACAGAAAATGTTGGCGCGGCAGATCGCACGGTTGCCGACTCGATCAATGCTTGGATCCGCTCACCGCATCATCGTGAAAACATGCTGATGAGAGAGGCCAAATATATGGGCATGATCAGAGCCAGCGCGCCAGGCTCACGCTATCGGACATATTGGGCGCTTATTCTCACATCCGCTCAAGCAGGGTCGGGCCCCAAGATTGTCTACTCAAACGCGAAGCCGGGAAAAGGCAAAGCGGGGACGCCGTTTGAAAATGACGGTGTGCAGATCTTCTTCACGCAGCAATGAACTGTCGCGCGCCATTTAGTGCGCGAGCATCTCGGCCACACGCGGCGCGAAATAAGTGAGAATGCCATCAGCGCCCGCGCGTTTGAAGGCGAGGAGGCTTTCGAGCATGGCCTTGTCTCCATCAAGCCAGCCATTCTGTGCGGCGGCGGTGATCATCGCGTATTCGCCGGACACTTGATAGGCAAAGGTCGGAACACCGAAGTTTTCACGCACGCGTTGGACAATATCGAGATAGGGCATGCCCGGCTTGACCATCACCATATCGGCGCCTTCTTCGAGATCGAGCGCGACTTCGCGCAACGCCTCTTCGCCATTTGCCGGATCCATCTGATAAGTGCGCTTGTCGCCGACCAACGTTGCCGAGGTGCCAATCGCATCACGGAAAGGGCCGTAGAAAGCTGATGCATATTTGGCCGCATAGGCCATGATCTGCACCGCATCGAAACCATTTTCATCAAGAGCCGCGCGAATGGCACCCACCCGGCCGTCCATCATGTCGGATGGTGCTATGATGTCCGACCCAGCTTCTGCCTGAACCAAAGCTTGCTGTGCGAGCTGGAGAACGGTTTCATCATTCAGGATGGTTTCGCCCGAGAGCAGTCCGTCATGGCCATGGCTCGTATAAGGATCGAGCGCCACATCAGTCATAAGACCGATTGAAGGGGCTGCTTTTTTCAGTGCCCGACAAGCTTGGCAGACAAGATTATTGGTATTCAGCGCTTCGCTTCCATTCGGATCGCGTTTAGCGGGGTCGGTATAGGGAAAGAGCGCAATCACCGGGATGCCGAGTTTTGCTGCTTTCTCTGCATCACGTGCAGCTTCATCAACACTGACACGTTCAACACCGGGCATTGATGCCACGGGCACCCGCTTATTCGCCCCATCAATAACAAAGATTGGCCAGATAAGATCATCGATAGTCAATTGGTTTTCGCGCACCAGACGACGCGCCCAATCCGCCTTACGGTTACGGCGGGGACGATGAGGCAAAATCAATCGCGTAGGCTCGCGGGATGTCATGATCACAAACTCCATTCCCATCCAAATTCTTATCTTTGATGACAACATTACCATTGCCGAGGTTGTCTTCGGAAGGGGAATGGTCGATATTTCTGCTTAGTCCTTCGGGCAGGCGCGGGCGTCCTTTTGGGCGCTTAAAGCGGGATCATTCATGGCCATTCACCTCGACGTATCTCAGACGCGGCTCCATTTTGTTCTGCAGAGCGTCTATCGGGTCTTGGCCATGTTCTGGCTTTTGAAGGGATTTTGGGGCTGGGCAAGCCTTGTTGGCGCAGTTGGGCCGGGCCTTCACGTGTTTCAGGCCAATTTTGCCCCTGAAATGGTCATGAACGTGGTCTTCGCCATTCTCGATCTGATTGCCGGTGTGGCCCTCTGGATGTCATGGCGCTGGGGGGCAGGGGTCTGGTTCCTTATTGCAACGGCCTTCGGGTTGTCGGCGCTTACGGTTTCGTCCGCACTGGCTGTCAAGCTCTTGGCGGTGATCTCGCTTATTCTCGTGACCGCCCATCTTTTGCGGATCTTTTTTGTCCGTGCCCAACCCGAAAAGCGACTGACCATCGTCTGAGTTTCGATTGGTCCATTTTTAGCCTTTCGCTTTCCGCCTCGCTTACCCTGTCAAAAGTAAGGATTTCTTAGGGACAAAAATTAATTCGTCTTTTACGAGCATCCTCTTATTCCCTAACGTAAAGCTTGTATTACGCTACGGCAATAAGGGATGCAGTCCAATGAATAAGATGGTCAAGATTTCCGCGAGCGACGCTTCGGTTAAACCTTTGGGATCAGCCGCGCCTGTCTATCTTGAATCGCTCTCCCTGGTAGAACGGCTTCATCGCGGTCTTCTCGATGTCGTGAAGGACGAATTCGATCGTCGTGGTCGGTCAGATGTCAATCCGGTTCAAGCTTTGCTGTTGTTCAATATAGGCGACAAGGAATTGACTGCCGGCGAATTGCGGACGCGTGGATATTATCTGGGCTCAAACGTATCGTACAATGTCAAAAAGCTTGTCGAGACCGGTTATCTGTTACATGAACGCTCTCAGGTTGACCGTCGCGCTGTCCGTATTCGTCTGACCGAAAAAGGGCGGCAGATTCACGATATTGTGCAGGGCCTATATTCCAAGCATACGCGGACGGTTGAGCGGGTTGGGGGGATCAGTGAGCCAGAGTTCCGCTCGGCGAACGCGATTCTGATGCGGCTTGAGCGCTTCTTTACAGATAACGTCAAATATCGGCTCTGAGACGGGCAATTCGTCCTTGGCCATGAAATTGCCAAAACTCGAGCGCCTAAGGGGATTAGATTGCGTATGCGACAGGAATCGTTAACGCGATTCAGCGCATATAGCCCCAAATTGGGCTTCGGGATTTTGATCATGAATGTTTCCTTCGGGACGTCACGCCGTGAATTTTTACTTGGATCGACCGCTTTGGCCATGGTGGCCGCCTTCAGCACGCCTTCTTTGGCGCAGGAAATGTTGGACGACACTGGCGATCAGGCTGAATGGGTCCAAAGCTATGATGCGGCCACTTCAAAGACTCTTGATCGCTCAACCGTTCCCCTTCTCTCACCAGGAACGATTAGCGCGACCGAAGCCGCTGTCGAGAATTTCAAAATCTTTATAGCCAAGGGCGGCTGGTCGCAGGTTCAGAATGTTCCGCTCAAGCTCGGCATGCAGGATCCGGCCGTTGTCGATTTGCGCAAGAGATTGATGGCATCTGGTGATCTCGATCCCGAGGCCGGTCTTTCCGATGTCTTCGATTCATTCGTTGAGACAGGTGTGAAGCGCTTTCAGGAATTACACGGCTTGCGTCCCTCGGGTCTTGTTACAAAGCAAACGATTACCGCCTTCAATATTCCTGCCGATGTTCGATTGAAGCAGCTTGAAGTAAATCTCGTGCGCCTGCGCTCATATGCGTCCAATCCGGGTAAGCGTTTCGTGACGGCGAATATTCCGGGCGCGCTTGTTGAAACCGTTGAAGACGGCGTTGTCCAAACCCGTCATGCTGCGGGTGTCGGCAAAATCGATCGGCAGTCACCGATCATGACCACACGCGTGATCGACATCAATTTTAATCCTTTCTGGACTGTTCCGGCATCAATCATCAAAAAAGATCTTATTCCGAAAATGCAGGCCAACCCGAATTATCTCGTCGAGAATAAAATTCGGATCTTCACAAAAGAAGGCAATGAGCTTCAGTCGCATCAAGTTAATTGGAAGACGGATGAAGCAACACGCTATCAGTTCCGCCAAGATCCCGGCGGTGAGTTTAATTCGCTTGGTTTCGTGCGCATTAACATTGCCAATCCTTATGGCGTTTATATGCATGACACGCCGGCTAAAGGTATTTTTGGCGATGATTATCGCTTTGTTTCCTCTGGATGTATGCGCGTTCAAAATGTGCGCGACTATGTCGAGTGGTTGTTGAAAGAAACGCCCGGTTGGGCGCGCGAGCAGATTGATGAAGCGATTCAGTCCGGCCAGCGCGTTGATGCGAAGCTTACGAAGCCTGTTCCTGTGTTCTGGGTTTATATTACAG
>CAWUMH010000055.1:0-10865 GCA_963923565.1 uncultured Alphaproteobacteria bacterium | reverse complement strand
CCCACGCGACAGCCACTATCTATTCGACCGCTTCGTCGCGATGATGAAAGACAAACAGCCGAAAGCGGCGTGATTTTTTTTCGCATCATCTTTATCCGCCAACCGGTATCCACTTGGCGGGATGATGCGTGAATTATTCGCGTCTATTTCGGCCCGAACGTAAAAAAACGGTGCGCGACGAAGTTGAACACCAGCACCACGCCATAAGTGAGAATGCGCGCGAGAAGCGGTGCGAGTGAAAGGCCTTCAGTGAATACGCGCATCGCATAACCGGTCAGCAAAAACCCTACACCCATCACGCCCATAAACCGCACCACGGCGGCGCGGTGCGCGCGTTCGGTTTCAAACACATGCGCGCGGTTGAGGAGGTAGGAAAGCACGCCGCCTGCGGCATAACCCAAGAGCGCGGCGGGAACCGGATCGAGGCCCAAAAACTGAAGTGCGATAAAGAACACCGCATAGTCCAGCGCGGTTGCCACCGCCCCCACGCCGACAAAGGCGGTGAATTGGCGGATCAGACGGGAAAAGGCGGGCGCATCGGACATAGAGGCGGCATAACGCCTTTCCGTGGAAAGGTCACGCTTTGCAGGTCAAAAGACGGGCGCTCGCCTTCCCTCGCTCCCGATTCTCGGCTAGGAGAAGCCCGTATCGGCGCAAGGGCGCGCCTCAACCAGCCCTCTCCGATACGTTTTTATGGTCAAGGACGCATTCCGGCCCATTTCGGGGCAGAAAGTGCGGCCTTTTTTTGTATGCGCCGGAGTAGAAGGACGAAGAACGCAATGCCGAAGCGGACAGATATTTCCTCGATCCTGATCATCGGCGCGGGCCCCATTGTCATCGGGCAGGCCTGCGAATTCGATTATTCAGGCACGCAAGCCGTCAAAGCGCTGAAGGAAGAAGGCTACCGCGTCATTCTCGTCAATTCCAATCCGGCAACCATCATGACCGATCCCGATATGGCGGATCGCACTTATGTCGAGCCGATCACGCCGGAAGTCGTGGCCAAAATTATCGAGAAAGAACGACCCGATGCGTTGCTGCCCACCATGGGCGGACAAACGGCGTTGAACTGCGCGCTCTCGCTCAAGAAAATGGGCGTGCTTGAAAAATTCAATGTCGAGATGATTGGCGCCACCGCGGAAGCAATTGATAAAGCCGAAGACCGCGAACTCTTCCGCGATGCAATGACCAAGATCGGCCTTTCTACGCCACGCTCGCATCACATCAAGACTTTGCCGCAAGCGCTCGAAGCGCTCGCCGATATCGGCTTGCCTGCCATCATTCGCCCGTCATTTACGATGGGCGGCACGGGCGGCGGCATTGCGTATAACAAAGCCGAATTCATCGAGATCATCGAACGCGGCATTGATGCCTCGCCTACCAATGAAGTGCTGGTCGAAGAAAGCGTGCTCGGCTGGAAAGAATATGAGATGGAAGTTGTGCGCGACAAAGCGGACAATTGCATCATCATCTGCTCGATTGAAAATCTCGATCCGATGGGCGTGCATACAGGCGACTCCATCACCATCGCCCCCGCGCTCACTTTGACCGACAAAGAATATCAGATCATGCGCGATGCCTCGCTCGCCGTGTTGCGCGAGATTGGCGTTGAGACCGGCGGCTCGAATGTTCAGTTTGCGGTAAATCCTGCTGATGGCCGCATGATCGTGATCGAAATGAATCCGCGTGTGTCGCGCTCGTCGGCTCTTGCCTCGAAAGCCACAGGCTTTCCAATTGCGCGCGTGGCCGCAAAACTTGCAGTCGGCTATACGCTCGATGAAATCGACAATGACATCACAGGCGGCGCGACACCGGCGTCATTCGAGCCAACGATTGATTATGTGGTCACCAAAATTCCACGCTTCGCTTTTGAAAAATTCCCGGGTGCTGATCGCAATCTCACGACGTCGATGAAATCCGTCGGCGAGGCGATGGCTATCGGCCGCACCTTCCAAGAATCCTTGCAGAAAGCCTTGCGCTCGCTCGAAACAGGCCTCACCGGTCTTGATGAAATCGAGATCGAAGGTCTCGGATCGGGTGATGACAAGAATGCGGTGAAAGCAGTGCTTGGCACCGCAACGCCGGAACGTATTCTGCAGGTCGGCCAAGCCTTCCGTTTGGGCTTCACACTCGAAGAAGTTCATGACAGCTGCAAGATTGATCCTTGGTTCTTGGAGCAGATCAAAGACATTATTGATACCGAAGACGCCGTGCGCAAATTCGGCGTACCGAAAACGAAAGAAGCTTTGCGTCGCCTCAAAGCGATGGGCTTTTCGGACTCGCGGCTTGCCGTTCTCGCATCCGACACCGAAGCCAATGTGTCACGTCATCGTGCAGAACTCGGTGTGCATCCCGTTTACAAGCGCATTGATACATGTGCGGCGGAATTCGCTTCACCCACCGCCTACATGTATTCAACCTATGCGCCCTCTTTTGCAGGCACGGCAGCCAATGAAGCGGCACCGTCCGATCGCAAGAAAGTGGCTATTCTCGGTGGCGGTCCCAACCGCATCGGCCAAGGGATCGAATTCGATTATTGTTGCTGCCATGCCTGCTTCGCCTTGAGCGATGTAGGCTATGAAACCATCATGATCAATTGCAATCCGGAAACGGTTTCAACCGATTATGATACGTCTGACCGGCTTTATTTCGATCCGCTGACAGCGGAAGATGTGATCGAGATTTTACGACTTGAACAATCAAAGGGTCAGTTGCTCGGTGCGATTGTTCAATTTGGCGGACAGACACCTTTGAAACTTGCGCATGCACTGGAGCAAGCGGGTATTCCCATTCTCGGGACATCACCGGATATGATCGATCTCGCCGAAGACCGTGACCGCTTCAAACGTTTGCTCGATAAGCTCGGTCTGAAGCAACCGCAAAATGGCATCGCCTATTCGGTCGAACAATCGCGTCTTGTCTTACAAGAGCTTGGCCTGCCGCTTGTTGTACGTCCCTCTTATGTGCTGGGCGGTCGCGCGATGGAAATTCTACGCGATGAGCAAGCCTTCGATCGCTATCTCTTGGGCACGCTGCCGGAACTCGTGCCGAATGATATCAAAGCGCGTTACCCGAATGACAAGACGGGCCAGATCAACACGCTGCTCGGCAAAAATCCGCTTCTGTTTGATCGCTATTTGTCAGACGCCATCGAAGTCGATGTCGATTGCGTCGCGGATGGTAAAGACGTTTTCATCGCCGGCATCATGGAGCATATTGAAGAGGCAGGCATTCACTCAGGTGACTCCGCCTGTTCATTACCACCGCACTCATTGAAGGCAGAAACACTTGCTGAACTTGAGCGTCAAACGCGTGAGCTGGCCTTAGCGCTCAATGTTGTGGGTCTGATGAATGTGCAATTCGCGCTCAAGGATGGCGCGATCTATGTGCTTGAAGTCAATCCGCGCGCATCGCGTACCGTGCCTTTCGTCGCCAAAGTCATCGGTAAACCGATAGCGAAAATCGCATCGCGCGTGATGGCAGGCGAAAGTCTCGCTTCATTCAAGCTGAAAGCTGAACCCTATGATCACATCGCCGTGAAAGAAGCGGTATTCCCCTTCGCACGTTTCCCTGGTGTCGATGTTGTTCTAGGCCCTGAAATGCGTTCAACCGGCGAAGTGATTGGCCTTGATAAGAGCTTTGGTATCGCCTTTGCCAAAAGCCAATTGGGTTCGGGCACGCAAGTACCAAAGAAGGGCACGGTGTTCGTGTCCGTTCGCGATGCTGATAAAGCGCGTATTGTACCGACCATGAAAATGCTTGCCGATCTCGGTTTTGCGATTGTTGCCAGTGAAGGCACACAAAAACTTCTCGCATCCAACGGGATCAAAGCCACCAAAATCAACAAGGTGCTCGAAGGCCGCCCGCATATCGTCGATGCCATCAAGAATGGTGACGTGCAGCTCGTATTCAACACAACAGAAGGTAAGCAGGCACTAACCGATTCCCGCTCGCTCCGTAGAACCGCCCTCTTGCATAAAGTTCCCTATTATACGACCCTCGCAGGAGCGATTGCTGCGGCAGAAGGCATCAGGTCCTATCTGGCGGGTGATCTTGAAGTGAAGGCTCTGCAGGACTATTTCCAAGGACAGGCGGCTAAAGCCTCCTGATAGAGCGTGTGTTTGCGGGTTTTGGAGCCGAAGACAGGCTCCAGAGCCTGTGTTTCCTATTTTTCTCGATTAGACGGACATGACGATGGATAAGGTTCCCATGACGACGGCGGGCTTCAAGGCGCTTGAAGAAGAGCTGCGCCAACGCCAGCAAGAAGAACGCCCGCGGATCATTCAGGCGATTGCAGAAGCGCGCGCCCATGGCGACCTTTCGGAAAATGCCGAATATCATTCGGCGAAAGAACAGCAATCTTTGAACGAAGGTCGGATTGCTGAACTTGAAGACAAGATTTCACGTGCCGAAGTCATCGATGTGTCAAAGCTTTCGGGCTCGACAATCAAATTCGGCGCAACCGTGAAACTCATTGACGATGATACGGATGAGGAAAAAACCTACAAGATCGTCGGCGATATGGAAGCCGATGTGAAAGACGGAAAAGTTTCAATCAGCTCCCCTATTGCTCGCGCGTTGATCGGTAAGAAGACCGGCGACACGATTGAAGTGAACACCCCGGGAGGTGGTAAGAGCTATGAAATCATTGATGTCCTCTATCGTTGATCGTCGACGTCTGGTTGCGGGCCTTCTGCTCGCGCCGGTTTTGACGACGTTTACAACCGGCTGCGTTACAGGGCGCTCGCGAACAGAAACGGGCCCTCTCTACTCAGCCCTTCTCGTCAATGTAGAACCTGTTCGCGCGAAGGGCATTGATGGTTATGCAGACAAGATCGCGCTTTACCAAAAGCGTGGCCTTGCTGCAGCCTATCAAGGTGCGGTTGCCGCAAACAAAGGGCTTCCCACATTAACAGCTGAAATTCATTCGATCAGCTTCGGTAGTGAAACTGAATCGTTCTCATTTACGATGGGAACAAATCAACCGGTCTTTCCGCAGCACGTTTCCATTACGGATTGGCTTGAAGGGTTTGCGGTTATTCGCCAAGGCGGCAAAGAAATCAAACGTGTGAAAGTGCTCGCGGCCCATCGCACCGAAGGACGTCGGCAGTGGTCGATGGCAGATGATGAGCAGCGTTTGATTGAGTTGACCCGTTTCTTCGCTGATCGAGTGCGTGAAGAACTTGGCGACTGAACCGATAAAACGCCCCGTGATTTGGGCGCTTCTTTTACCGGAAGCCGGCTTTCGCTCGCAAGTGATGGGGCTTGCTGAAGCGCTGAATGCTTTAGTGCATGGTACTGTGATCGAGAAAAATGTCGATTTGCGTGCTCCGTGGCGTTATCTACCCTCGACACTCTGTCCTCTGCCGCTTGTCGGATTGACGGCAAACTCTGATCACCTTGCCACACCCTGGCCCGATCTTGTGATCGGTTGCGGGCGAAGAACAATTCCGCTGGCTCTTGCCATAAAGCGCATGTCTGCGGGCTTAACCAAAGCGGTGTTTATTCAAGACGCCAAAGCCGCAACGCCGGAATTTGATCTCGTATTTCCGATGCATCATGACGGACTTCAAGGACCGAATGTCATTGCGGTTGATACAGCGCTGCATCGCGTCACCTCTGAAAAACTTGAAACAGGTCGTGATCACTGGCGCGCTCGTTTCGAAGGCTTACAACGCCCGCTTATCGGCGTGGTGCTCGGAGGCAGCACGGCATCATTACGCTTTACGGAAGCCTGTGCGCGTGACCTTGTTTCAAAGCTTAAACATCTTGCACACGTTACCGGTGCCGGATTTGTAATCACACCGTCACGAAGAACCGATCATGAAGCGCTTGCCGTCATACGCGATTTTGCTTCACGGCAATCCAACACATGGTTGTGGGATGGGCAAAATGAGAACCCCTATTTCGGTATTCTCGGATTAAGTGACGCGTTAATCCTGACAGAAGATTCCGTGTCGATGGTGTCTGAAGCGCTTTTTGCAGGAAAGCCCGTCGCCACCGTCCCGCTTGTAGGCAATGCGCGGCGGCATAAATTATTCATCGACAATCTCATGGCTAAAGGCGCAATTACACGCTTTGACGGAACGCTCCCGCCCGCATCAGGCGTGACCATTCCCAATGCAACACTGCGCGCGGCTGACGCGGTGCGCGCGTTGTTAGAGGGAACAAGATCTTAGGATATCGATCGTCTTACTTTGATTGCCTTACGCGGCAACGACAGGCTTATCCGGATAAGACAACTGCTCCCGCGCACGCCATTCAGGCGTGACATAATTCAGGATCAGCGATTTACGTACGCCCGGAATGGTGCGCTTTTCAAAGCCGTGCCAGGTATTGTCGGACGGTACAAAAATCATCGCACTATTTTTCGCAAAAGGTGAGCAGCTTGTATGCGTATCGCGATCACTATAAATATCTGTGCCGAGCTTGTCGTGACCCGGTTCATCCGAAAGATAAATCAGCATCGTGAATTTTTTCACGCCCAGATCCGTATGAGGCTCAAGCCAAAACCCATCCGTGTCTTGCGCATATTCGAGACGAAGATAATTGCCGGTGAGATCAATGCCGCAGGCTTTATTGAATCGCGCAATCGTTGAGGGCGCTTGAAGATAATCAGCAACCGCATTGCAAACCGGATGCTTGAGACAGTTGTCATGATCGAAATATTGGCGCGTCGCGTTATGAACCTCGCGCTTACCCGATACACCACCAAGATCGGGAACCGGAAAAGGCAAAGTGAGCAGCGCATCCGCCACCGGCTTCGGGAAAACACCCGACACGAACCAATGACGATAAGGCGTCTCAGACCGATGAGCGGTGGCGAGAGCGTGATCGAGCGCGGCATCGAAATCCGGGCGGGAAGACATCATGTCGGGATCATTCCATTGAAGACAAAGCGACTCGCGCAACAATCGCGCAAAATCATCGTTTTCCATAGCCCGAGGGAGCATCAGGCGACAAGACAAATTGCCGCGTCGCAAAGCCGCTCATTCGGGCTCGACCTATGCAAAAAAGACGGGACAATCTCCCGAGCAATGTTGCAATGGCCGACCAGAGAGCTAATTATTTAGGCAAGAATTGAGGAATTGTCATGGCAGAGCATCACGAAAAGCTGATCATCATCGGTTCGGGACCGGCCGGCTACACCGCCGCCATCTATGCTGCGCGCGCTATGTTAAAACCCGTTCTCATCAGCGGCTTACAGCCGGGCGGGCAGCTCACCATCACGACCGATGTTGAAAATTACCCGGGCTTTGCGGAAGCCGTTCAGGGCCCCTGGCTCGTTGAACAGATGCGCGCCCAGGCAGAACATGTCGGCACGCGCTTCGCCTCCGACCTGATCGTCAGAGCTGATCTGTCCAAGCGGCCTTTCCGGCTCGAAGGGGATAATGGCGATATCTATTTCTGCGACGCGCTCGTGATCGCGACCGGCGCGCAAGCGAAATGGCTCGGCATTCCGGGCGAGCAAAAATTCCAAGGCTTCGGCGTATCGGCATGCGCGACCTGCGACGGATTCTTTTTCCGCGGCAAAGAGGTGGCTGTCATCGGTGGCGGTAACTCGGCGGTTGAAGAAGCGCTGTATCTCGCGGGCCTCGCCTCAAAGGTCACGGTTATCCATCGCCGAGATAGTTTCCGCGCGGAAAAAATTCTGCAGGATCGTCTGTTCGCGCATCCGAAAATCGAAGTGGTGTGGAACCATACGGTTGAGGACATTGATGGCGGAGGAACACCGCCTTCCGTTACCGGCGTTATCGTTAAAAGCACTGAGACGGGCGCGGTCAAAACCATTCCGGTTGACGGCGTGTTTGTCGCGATTGGTCATAGTCCCGCAAGCGCGGTGTTTGCTGATCAACTCAAGATGAAACAAGGCGGCTATATTTGGACCGCGCCCGACTCGACCGCGACGACGATTGAAGGTGTCTATGCGGCGGGTGACGTAACCGATGATGTCTATCGCCAAGCGGTCACGGCTGCGGGCATGGGCTGCATGGCCGCGCTTGAAGCAGAACGCTGGCTCGCCGCGCATGAAACCCATTTGAAGGCTGCCGAGTAATGCCGAGCAACACAAATTTCTCCGCTGCATCGACAATCGATTGGGACAAGGTCCGCATCTTCTATGTCGCGGCGGATGCCGGTAGCTTCACCCATGCGGGTGATGTGTTGCAGATCAGCCAATCGGCAGTAAGTCGACAAGTGAGCGCACTTGAGCGAGATCTCGGCGTGCCCCTTTTTCATCGTCACGCCCGCGGCTTGATCCTGACCGAACAAGGCGAACATCTCTTCCGCACGGCGAAAGAAATGATGCTGAAATTCGAAACCGCGCGCGCACGTTTGACCGACAGCCGCGAAAAGCCGGATGGTGATTTGCGCGTTACGACAACGCTCGGCCTCGGCGCCAATTGGCTCACACCGCGTGTGGGTGAATTCCTCGATCTCTACCCCGACATTCGCTTACAAATGCTTCTCACGGATGAAGAGCTTGATCTGTCCATGCGTGAAGCCGATGTGGCGATCTGGTTGAGACAGCCGACGCAAGCCGATCTCATTCAGCGGCGTTTGTTTACCGTGCATTTTCATGCTTACGCCTCGCAAGATTACATCAAGAAGCGCGGTGCGCCGAAAGAGATTGCCGATCTCGAAGAACATCGCATTTTGACTTTTGGCGGCCCCACGCCCTCGCATCTTCTCGATGTGCATTGGCTGACAACGATTGGGCGCGATGCCCGCCATCCGCGTCCGGCTGCGCTCACGGTCAATAATATCTCAGGCCTCTATCATGCCATCACGCGGGGAGCGGGCATTGCGGTCTTGCCCGATTATCTCGTCGACAAGGAAGCAGGCCTTGTTCAAGTGCTCAACGATATGGAAGCGCCGGCTCTTGAGAGCTATCTCGTTTATCCGGAAGAGCTTAAAAATGTCGCGCGCGTGCAAGTGTTCCGCGACTTCCTCGTCTCGAAAGCGCAACGCTGGGCGTATTGAGAGTTATTGCCCTTATAAATTCAAAAGCCCGGCAGTGCCGGGCTTTTTCGTTTGTTCCATCGCAATAGAAAGCTTAGCGCAAACTCGCCGTAAAGCGCTGAATCTTTCCGCACGCCTCTTCGAGAATTTTGTTCGAGGTAGCGTAAGAGATACGGAAATTGGGGCCCAAGCCGAATGCCGAGCCATGCACAGCGGCAATGCCTTCCTGCTCGAGCAATTCGGTGACGAAGTCTTCATCCGTTGCAATCACTTTGCCTGACGGCGCTTTTTTGCCAATCACACCTTTGATGCTCGGATAGACATAGAATGCGCCTTCGGGCATCGGGCATTCGATATCTTTCGCCTGATTGAGCATCGAGACCACAAGATCACGACGCTCTTCAAAGGCTTTGCGGCTGACCTTGATGAAATCTTGCGGGCCGTTCAGCGCTTCAACCGCCGCCCATTGCGCAATCGAGCACGCGCCCGACGTCTGCTGACCTTGCACCATATCCATCGCCTTGATGAGCACATCCGGCCCCCCGGCATAACCAATACGCCAGCCGGTCATCGCATAGGATTTCGAAACACCATTCATGGTGAGCGTGCGCTCCCACAAATTCGGCTCGATCTGCGCGGGCGTCGTGAAGACAAAATCACCGTAAGTGAGATGCTCATACATGTCATCGGTGAGAATCCACACATGCGGATGACGCACGAGCACTTCTGTTACGGCTTTGAGCTCGTCATGCGTATAGGCGGCACCCGACGGGTTGGAGGGCGAATTCAACACAACCCATTTCGTGCGCGGTGTAATCGCACGGTCGAGATCTTCCGCTTGCAGCTTGAAACCCTTTTCGATTTTCGTATCGACGAAAACCGGCGTTCCCCCGCAGAGCAAAACCATATCGGGATAGCTTACCCAATAAGGCGCGGGGATGATCACTTCATCACCTTTGTTCAGCGTCGAGACAAACGCATTATAGAGCACCTGCTTGCCGCCGGTGCAGACAATGGTTTGAGAGGGCTTATAGTCGAGATTGTTCTCGCGCTTGAATTTTTTCGCAATCGCTTCGCGCAAGGGCTGGATACCCGCGACGGGCGTATATTTTGTTTCGCCGCGTTGAATGGCTTCAATCGCCGCCTTCTTGATGTTGTCGGGCGTGTCGAAATCCGGCTCGCCCACCGAGAGCGAAATGATCTCGCGTCCCTGTGCTTTGAGGTCGCGCGCTTTCTGTGTCACGGCGATGGTGGCAGAGGGCTTCACGCGGGACAAAGCATCGGCAAGAAAGGCCATGGGGGACACTCCGGATCAGGCGTTGAAATGACGCCGGGCAGAACAGGGAAAACTCGGCTCTCCCTAATACCCCCTCCAGTGAGGAGCAAGAGCGGCGGCATGGTTTTGCCCTTTATTTATCCAGACCCGTCGCCACACTCCTTAACACATCTTCATAACCATGACGGAAATTTAATCATGTTGTCATGAGCTTAGAAGGTTGCCGGCTCTACGGTGATATCAGGTCAGACGATTCGCCTGATCCCGATCTTCAAAGGGAGTTCTTCATGATCCGCCACATCGCCACCGGCCTTGTTGTTGCCGGCCTTGCCCTCGCCCCCACTTTCGCTTTCGCGAAGACCTACAAAACGGAAAAGACCTGCGTGAAACATCACTTGGTCTGGAAAGACGGCAAGTGCCACAAGGCATAAGCTGATGTTCAGCTGTTCAAACCGCCCTCTCGGCGGTTTAGCGAAGGCCCGGTTTGTCCGGGCCTTTTTGTTTTGGTCGTGAGTTTTATCAAACAGAGCCTTGCCCCGGGTTACCCGAAAGGCCATTTTGCCTCTCATGGCCAAATCACCCAAACCCACCGGCAAAGCGTCTAAGCCGGACCTGAAACCGCTTGATC
>CAWUMH010000054.1:0-11260 GCA_963923565.1 uncultured Alphaproteobacteria bacterium | reverse complement strand
GCCAACAACGATCTCAACGAGATCTTCGATCGATACAAGACCGTCTGTTCCACCATATTCGTCAATGACAAGCGCCATATGAGTGCGGGTCGACTGCATTTTCACGAGAAGATCAAGCGCCTGCATCGAAGGTGGTGCAAAAAGAACAGGCCTCAAAATTTTTGCTGCAGAAAGCGGCATCGAGAGATCAAGGCGCGCGAGATCGAGTTTTTCAACCGACAGTTTCCGGCGACGGGCACCTGCATCTTGTTCGGCACGTTCAGATATAAAGTCGACAAAGTCACGCAAATGAATCATGCCGCGCGGATCGTCGAGCGTGTCATTATAAACTGGCAAACGAGAATGACCTGCCGTTCTAAAGACGCGCAAAAGATCGCCAAGAGAGATTTCAAGCGGCACCGCAATAATATCAGCACGAGGAACCATGATGTCATTGACACGCTTCGCGCGAAAGCCAAGTACATTCTTGAGCATATCGCGTTCACGTTGGGAAAGTTCGGCACCAATATCCGACTCTGCCAAGGCGTCTTCGATATCTTCACGAATTGACGGTACTGATCGTAAACCCAGAGCACCCAATATCCGGGAGATCAAGCTCTGCTTTATATCATCAGAGGATTTATCTGACGGGCTAGTGGTCTGAGACAATTTATCGCTCACAGAGCAGCTCCATTCGGATCGCCGATGCGGGCGTCATCATAGGGATCGGGAATATTCAATTCGGCGAGAAGTTCGATTTCAAGCGATTCCATAATTTCTGCGTCTTTATCATTTTCATGATCGTAACCAAGAAGATGTAAAAATCCGTGAAGAACAAGATGAGTGAAATGATCCGCAAACGCTTTGTTTTCCAACCCAGCTTCACGCTTAACCGTTTCAAAAGCGATAATGATGTCACCTAAAAAGGGCGTTGAAGCGATCTTCTCACGGGCAACAGACGGAAAAGACAATATATTGGTGGGTTTATCTATTCCGCGCCATTCCTGATTGACGGAACGAATATGTTCATCGTCTGAAAGAAGAATGGAAAGCTCGACGCCATCGCGAAATTGATCGCCGAGCTTTTGACCGGCAATCTGAAGCGCACGTTCGGCAAGAGGTTCAGCATCGGGAAATTCATCCCAAAGCGCGCTCTCTTGTTCAATATCAGGACAAATCGTGTTCATTGAAATGAACTTATGACCCTTGCTGGCTATCGCGGTCATAGGCCGTCACAATGCGGCGGACAAGATCGTGACGAACCACATCCGTATCCGCAAATTTTACTCGCGCGATGCCTTCAACGCCGGTCAAAATGCGGCTTGCTTCGACAAGCCCAGATTTCTGACCAACAGGCAAATCGATTTGCGACGGGTCACCCGTTACAATCATCCGAGACCCTTCACCCAAGCGTGTTAGAACCATTTTCATCTGCATGGATGTGGTGTTTTGGGCTTCATCAAGCAAGACGATGGCATTAGTTAATGTACGCCCGCGCATGAAAGCCAAGGGCGCAATCTCGATCATGCCGGTTTGCAGGCCCCGCTCGACATGGCGTGATTCCATAAAGTCATAGAGCGCGTCATAGATGGGGCGCAGATAGGGATCGACCTTTTCGCGCATATCGCCGGGGAGAAAGCCCAAACGCTCGCCGGCTTCAACAGCGGGGCGCGAAAGAATAAGACGCTCAACTAATCCCTGCTCGATCAATTGAACGGCATAGCCAACGGCGAGCCATGTTTTACCTGTACCTGCCGGACCTTCAGCGAAAACGAGCTCATGCTCTTTAAGCGCTTTCAAATAAATATGCTGCGCAGCATTGCGGGCTTTCACCCGCTTCCGCCGCGTTACAATTTCATCGAAGGATAATTTTTCAGGTGTTACGGACGGACTACCGGGAAACAACGATCCTTGTGCCGCTGCCTCTTCGATAGCGCCATCGATATCGCCTTTTTGGATTGAGAGGCCGGCACGGACACGTTCATTCATTTTATCGAGAACAAAACGCGCTTGTTCAGCTTTTTCAGGGATGCCTTTCAAGATCACTTGATTGCCATTAGCTACAGCCTGAATACCCAGCCGCTGTTCAAGATGGGTCAAGTTTTGATCAAAATGGCCAAAGACGAGGCCAGCGACACGGTTATCAGTAAAAGAGAGCCGGACATCGACTGTTTCAAGCAAACCCTGCTTACGGGACATTTCGAGAAACCGCGCTGCGCCTTCGCTGCCTCTCACGTGAAGCTCCTATTTGCCATGACTGATCCGTTTATAGACATCACTTTAAATTGCAGTTTTTCACACAAGGGTCCCGACAAGACTATTGGTCACGCTATCGGTGATTCGAACTTGAACAACACGTCCAATGTAATCAGCTGGGGCGTCAAACGCCACTGCTAGAAGATGCGGCGATTTGCCGGCCACCTGTCCGGGATGCCGTCCTTTTCTTTCGACGAGAATATCGAGCGTCTTTCCCACCATACTATCCTGATAGCGTCTTTGTTGCTTGGCAATAAGAGCTTGTAGAATTTGAAGGCGGCGATCTTTCACATCTTCAGGAACTTGGTCATCCATCTCTGCGGCAGGCGTTCCCGGTCGAATACTGTATTTAAATGAATAGGCACTGGCGAAACCCACCTTTTCAATCAATGTGAGTGTCGCTTGAAAATCATCATCCGTCTCGCCCGGAAAGCCAACAATGAAATCCGATGAAAAAACGATATCAGTTCTCTGACGACGCATCATTGCAATGGTATCAAGATAATCGCGCATTGTGTGACGTCGATTCATCGCAGTAAGAATTTTATCTGATCCTGATTGAACAGGCAGATGAAGATAGGGCATCACTTCAGGAATATCGCGATGAGCGAGAGCAAGGCTCTCATCCATCTCGAGAGGATGGCTGGTCGTATAGCGGATGCGCGCTATTCCAGAAATTTCGCTCACATGTTTCAACAATTCACCAAGTGACACTGACTGACCGCTTTCATCGAGCCCGTGATAGGCATTCACGTTTTGACCAAGCAGCGTCACCTCCCTAATACCTACATTGGCAAGCCTTTTGACTTCGGCAACCACATCAGCAACGGGACGGGAATACTCACTCCCTCGTGTATAAGGCACGACGCAGAACGTGCAGAATTTATCACAACCTTCCTGAATCGTGACAAAAGCTGAAACGCCTCGCGCTTTCGCGCGTTCGTTAGACGGAGAGGGCAGAGATTTGAATTTATCATCGACCGGAAAATCCGTATCAACCAGTCGTACTCTATTTTTCTTCGCTAAAAGCTCTGGTAAATTCTGATAGGATTGCGGTCCGATAACAAGGTCGACCGCAGGTTCACGCCTTAGAATTTGTTTGCCTTCGGCTTGCGCGACACATCCTGCAACAACAATTTTAAAATCTTGGCCCGCGTTTTTACGTTCGGCCTTTAACTCGCGCAAACGGCCAAGCTCCGAATACACTTTGTCAGCTGCCTTCTCACGAATATGACAGGTGTTCAAAATGATCAGATCAGCGTTGTCGATATCATCGGTGGCTTGATACCCTTGACCATCAAGAATGTCCGTCATGCGCTCGGCATCATAGACATTCATCTGACAACCATAAGATTTCACCAAGACGCGTTTGGTTGGGGAGGGGGTTGTCATCGGGCGGTCTGGGTCTCGCTTTCAATCAAAGGAAAAATGATCGCGTGAAAAGCGCGGGTCACGCTCTCTATAGTCGGAATCGATTGCCAATAAAAACAAAATTCATGTGACAGGCCAGGATGATGGCATGTCACGACCGCGGGCGAGTAGGGCGCGCGCCGCGCGGATTTGATCTCGGGCGGTGAGCGCTAAGGTCTTTCGATCCGTTATCTGATCCGCATGAAACGGGTCACCAAACCAGATGTCGATACCAATCGGGGCACCCTTCAGGATCCCGGCAAAATGCGGCAGGAGGTCCATGTCGCCATACCAGGCAATTTCAGGCCCGTCGAAACGGCGGATCGGCATCCCAGCGCGGTTCCGATAGAGGAGGGCTATCGGCTGAACGCGGACTTGGTCTGCGACCACGTCTGTTGAAAGCGCACCCAAAAGGGCTGACCTGAAATCGAGGACACGATTGCCATCGCTTGTTGTGCCTTCGGCAAAAAGCAGAATCGCTTCGCCCCGGCCGAACCGCTCCGCTACTGACGTGACCGCCGCCTTAGTCGCCATTTTCCGCGTTCGATCCACGAAGACCGTTTGTTGCAATTTCGCGAAAAGGCCGAAAATGGGCCAAGAGGCCACATCGGCACGCGCAACAAAGGAGAGCGGCAAAACGCTTCCGAGCGCCACGATATCGAGCCAGGAAACGTGGTTGGACAGAAAAAGACGCGGACCCGAGACAAGCGGGGCGCCATGAACGCGAACCCGCATGCCCATCATTTGCGTGACAAAGCGGTGATAGATCAACGGCAACCACGACGCCGCGCGCAGGCGAAGTTTCATCATAACCCATTGAGGAGGAATGAGAAAAAGTGTAACCGGGACAATCGCTATGAGGAAGAGCGCGATCCTGATCCGGCCTAAAATCGACCGTGTCATCACAGGCCAGCCAAAGAGAGACGCATGACGAGAGCCAAGGCCTGAGATCCGTCAGGCCGACGATAATAGCCCGGCCTCTTGCCGATCACCGTGAATCCTTGGGCTTCATAAAGAGCGCGGGCGGGCTGATTTCCGTCTTCGACCTCAAGATACAGGGTCGAAACACCCTTGCCTGCCAAATGGGCGAGATGTTGGCCGAGCAATACGCGGCTCCATCCTCGACCTCGAACGGCACGCGCCAAAACAATAGTGAGGATCTCGGCTTCATCACTTGCGCGACGGCTCAAGATAAAGCCGTAAAGGCGATCGGGACGGGAGGGATCGCACAGAACATCGGCCAGTACGGATCGATCAGCCAAAAATCCCTCAAATTCGCCCAAAGACCAAGCATGCGAGAAATCGCCTTGAGTGTGCAATGTTGCAAATTGCTGCGCATCTTTTTGCGCAGCATGACGCACAAAGGCCGAACTCTTTTTGCGCAACATAGGTGCAGCAATTTTGCGCAAAAAACTGAGAGCCTTTTGCAACATTACCGCCTCATCGCAACGCGATCCGGCCATTTTGCTGCGGAGCGGCATCGGGTGGTCGCAGATAAAGGGGGGTGGGACGCGCTTCATCCGGACTGGCAAAAGCCGCCAAACGCGCGATCCATTCGCTATCCGGGCCGGGCTGATCTGCTTCACCAACAACCAAAGAACTCGAATTTTTAGCCAAATTTGCAAAAAGAGATGCAGCTGACCCCACAATTCGGGCCTTTGACGCCAAAATCAAAGCCTCGGCTTCGCTATGAGGAATAATACATGGAGGAACGAGAATCCGCCCATCACCAGCGGAGATTTGCAGATAAACATGCTGGTGTCGGGCATCGATCACGCTTGCCACGCTTTTTTCGGTCACGTCTGAAAGGAAAGGCGCAATGAACGCCGAAAGCGTGGTGATCCCTACAATCGGAAGGGAGGTAGCCAGAGCAATGGCGCGCGCGGCGGATAATCCGACCCTTAATCCGGTAAAGCTTCCGGGGCCAACCGTTGTGGCAATTCGAGACAGAGACGAAAAGCCACCCGGCACTTGCGCCATTACGCGATCGATCAAAGGCATCAACGCTTCAGCGTGTCCGCGATCCATCGGCAGGCTTTCACGGGCGATCATGTGACCGGTCCCGGTATCCATGACGGCGGCTGAACAAAGACCGAGTGCCGTATCAACCGCCAAAATGCGCACGTGAATACTCTCCGCCCGAAAGGCTCAAATAGCCTGAACTTCGCGGACATCGGGGAGAAAATGACGGAAAAGATTTTGAACGCCATTTTTCAGAGTTGCCGTTGAAGACGGACACCCCGAGCAAGACCCCTTCATGGCGAGATAGACAACGCCATCGCGGAACCCGCGGAAAACAATATCGCCCCCATCACCCGCAACGGCAGGACGAATACGGGTCTCAAGCAATTCCTTGATCGTATCGACCGTCGCACGGTCAGAGTCTTCGAAAAACTCGCCTTCTGAGTCTTGGGCCTCTGAGACGGCAACCGCATCATCACCTTCGAACAAGGGGTCGCCGGAGAGAAAATGCTCCATGATGGCGCCGAGGATCGCGGGCTTTAAATGGGGCCATTCGCCATCCGATTTTGTCACCGTGATAAAATCATAAGCAAAGAAAACACCCGAAACCCCCGGGATCGTAAAAAGACGTCGCGCCAGTGGTGAGCGCTCCGCAGCGTCTCTCTCACGGATTTCGAGTGTACCCGACGGTAACACGGACCGTCCGGGCAAAAATTTCAATGTTGCGGGATTGGGAGTGACTTCGGTCTGGATAAACATGGTGCCCTCACAACCGGTTCAAGGCCGGTGGATGGTTGATCGGAAATGACAAACTAACACATAGGGCGGAAGCCGACTATGGCAAGTGCCGCTTCACCTCGAACGAGAGTGAACAGTCAGTGCCGAATAAAGCCCAGAATGTCCTTCACGGCATCCATTGTCTTTCGAGCAATGGCTCCCGCTCGTTCAGAGCCATCGGCAAGAACGGAATCAATAAAGGCCGGATCACCCGTAAGCCTTTTCATTTCCGCACCGATTGGACCTAGACGCGTAACCGACAGATCCACGAGCGCTGATTTGAAGGTCGAAAACTGAGCGCCCCCAAACTCCTGGAGCACGGCCGATTTAGTTGTGCCGCTCAGCGCCGCATAGATGCCGACAAGATTGTCGGCTTCTGGGCGGGGCTTCAAGCCTTCTTCTTCCGAGGGTAAGGGCTCTGGATCAGTTTTCGCTTTACGGACCTTTTGCGCAATCGCGTCGGCATCATCGGTCAAATTGATGCGCGAATAATCGGAGGGATCCGATTTCGACATTTTCTTCGTGCCATCACGCAAACTCATAACCCGCGTTGCCGGGCCTTGAATCAAAGGCTCTGGCAGCGGAAAGAAGGCGTCACCAAAACCCGTGCGCGTAATCGACTCTGAAAAGTCGTTATTAAATTTTTGCGCAATATCGCGCGACAATTCCAAATGTTGTTTTTGATCTTCGCCAACCGGCACATGAGTTGCGCGATAGACCAAAATGTCAGCCGCCATAAGGGCAGGATAAGCATAAAGGCCAACCGACGCATTCTCACGATCTTTACCGGCCTTTTCTTTGAACTGCGTCATACGATTGAGCCAGCCCAAACGGGCAACACAATTAAACACCCATGCCAACTCGGCATGTTCCGGCACTTGGCTTTGATTGAAAATGATATGGGCTTTCGGATCGATGCCGCAGGCGATAAAGGCTGCCGTCACTTCACGAATGCTTGATGTCAGCTGCACAGGATCTTGCGGGACCGTGATCGCGTGTAAATCGACAACACAATAAATGCAGTCATGGCTTTTCTGCAGCTCAACAAATTTAACGATCGCACCAAGATAATTTCCAAGGTGGAGATTACCTGTCGGTTGAACGCCGGAGAACACCAGTTCCTTGAATTGGGCCATGTTTTTGGGCTTCCTGTCGATTAAACGATCCGCTTATGGCAACACAAACACCGGAGTGCAAGAGCCACCGATGCCCGCGATTTAACGAAATTCCTTTATTAATCCGAGAAAATGCATCGTGAGCGTATAAAGGCCCAAGCCTCCGAAGCACAAACCAGCTAAACAAGCCCATCGAAGAAATGTCGCCTGATCAGAGATTAAAAAGGATGTTAGAGCGTATTTTGCAATGAGAAGCGCCCCTGCCAATACAATGGTGGCACATACAATCTTGTATATTTTTATTCTGAAATCCGGCTCCGGCAACCATCCGCTCAAACGTCTCATTCTAATTTGTTGGACAGCCCAAACGGTCCCTTGGCCAATTGAAAAGGCGAGAGCAAAACCGAAAGGGCTTTCGGAGAATGGAGGCATCTGCACAAGCGCCCCGATTAGGATGCTCGACAAGATGGTTGAGAACAGAGGTATGCGCACCCGCTCATAAGCAAAATAGAGTTGCATCTGAACGCGGGCCGCCGATGCAAAAGGCAATCCCAACGCAAAACCCGCCAAAGCTGCTGCGGTTCCTACGCGATCAGCGCTGCCAAAGGCACCTCTTTCAAACAGTACCGACACGATCGGCTCCGCAAGGATTATAAGAGCAATGGCGGCCGGTAATGTCAAAGCGATTGATAGAAACATGACGCGATCAATCGAGCGATAGAGTGCGTCTGAATTATTCATCATCACGCGTGATGCAAACTCAGGCAAAGCGATTGTTGCAAGACTTGATGCAATAAAGCCGAAAGGTAGTTGTGCCAGTCTCTCGGCATAAGTCAGATAGGAAATCGCTCCGGGAGTCTGCGACGCGTTATTGAGTAGGATCAAAATTCCGAATTGGACGCCAAACTGAATGACAAAACCAGGCAAAGCAAGCGTGGCCATAGCTCTAAAGTCTGAAGTGAAAGAAGGGCGTTTAAAAATCGATTTATCGAAACGAAAGGTAACAGGTATTAAAAGTACAAAAACTTGAACAAATGTTGCCACACTTGCGGCACAAGATAGGATTAGCCCGATCTTTGCATAATCAGGAAAGAATTGATTATTGAAATAAACTAGAAGAAGAACGAGAACGACATTAACGGAAACCGGAACAAGAGCCTGAAGAGTAAATTTCTTTTGCGAAATCAGAATTGCTGACAAAAGACTTGTGAGCGTGGCTCCGAAAATCAAAGGCAATAAGGCTCTAAAATAGAGAACGGCCAAATCATAACGATCTTGCGACAATCCTGGTGCAAGAATGGTTATTATATCAGTTGCCCAAATTTCTCCAATTATAACAAGGATAACCGCGAGCAAACTGACATAAAATAAACTATCACGGATGAGAGACGCTTCGCGCGCTGTATTATCCGTGTCGATAAGTTTTGTTGCGATAGGAACATAGGCGCTTGACCAACCGCCTTCGCCCATCAAACGTCGAATGAGATTGGGGACTCGCAACGCAACGAAAAATGAATCAGCAACAGGACCTGCACCAAAGAGTGCAGCGAGAAGAACATCGCGGAGGAAACCAAGGATCCGAGTGAGCGAAGTGGCCGTGCCGATGAGCAGCGTCAGACGAAAAGGATTCATCGCTCAAAAAAGACCATGCGGATCATAGAATAAATTTACTCAGATCAGCATTTCGGGCGAGATCGCCGATGCTTTTTTCAACCTCGGACGCTGTTATTTTTACAATAGAACCGGCTCGATCAGGCGCTGAAAATGAAATGTCATCAAGGACGCGCTCAATGACGGTTTGCAGTCGCCGGGCACCAATATTTTCAACACTAGAATTAACTTCGACGGCAATTTTAGCAATCGCGTCAATTGCGTCCGATGAGAATTCGAGCGTTACATCTTCCGTCGAGAGAAGCGCTACCGATTGCCGAATGAGGCTCGCTTCTGTTTCGGTTAATATGCGGCGGAAATCCTCTTCTTTCAAAGATTGTAACTCAACGCGGATCGGCAACCGTCCTTGTAATTCTGGCAAAAGATCTGAGGGCTTTGACACATGAAAAGCACCAGAGGCGATAAAGAGAATATGATCGGTTTTAACCGCGCCATGTTTTGTCGAAACGGTTGTGCCTTCAATAAGCGGCAGGAGATCGCGCTGGACCCCTTCGCGGGATACGTCTGCACCACCTCGTGACTCACGCGCACAAATTTTATCGATTTCATCGAGAAAGACGATGCCGTTATTTTCGACGTCTCTAATTGCCTCAGCGACAATAGAATCCTGATCAAAGAGTTTATCGCTCTCCTCGTTCACCAAAGGCTGGTAGGCATCTTCTACGGTCATACGGCGTGGTTTGGACGCGCGGCCCAGTTTCCCGAAAATGTCGCCTATATTGATCGCTCCCACTTGCGCGCCTGGCATTCCGGGAACCTCGAACATCGGCATGCCCGATGCCGAGCTTTGTAATTCTATCTCGATTTCTTTTTGGGCAAGCTCGCCTTCACGCAATTTCTTTCGAAACGATTCGCGTGTCGTGGCGCTTGCCGTCTGGCCAACAAGCGCATCAAGCACACGGTCTTCTGCCGCAAGCTCGGCACGGGCGCGGACATTTTTTCTTTTTGCGTCTTTGACAAGGGCAATGCCAATCTCAAGCAGATCGCGAATGATCTGTTCTACATCACGACCGACATAGCCAACTTCAGTAAACTTCGTCGCTTCAACTTTTAGAAAAGGTGCGCTTGCGAGTTTTGCGAGCCGCCGTGCAATTTCTGTTTTACCACAGCCCGTCGGACCGATCATGAGAATATTCTTAGGAAGAACCTCTTCACGCATCGGGCCTTGAAGCTTCAAGCGCCGCCAACGATTTCTTAAAGCGATGGCCACCGCGCGCTTGGCATCTGATTGGCCAACGATAAAGCGATCAAGCTCAGATACGATTTCACGCGGGGACAAATCACTCATGGGCGCGCTCCTGATGAGAGGCGTTCAATTGTGAGCGTGCCATTCGTATAGACACAAATTTCACCGGCTATCGTGAGGCTTTTTCTAACAATCGTTTCGGCATCAAGATCGGTGTCGATGAGCGCGCGCGCAGCGGCTAACGCATAGTTGCCGCCCGAACCGATCCCCATCACACCATTTTCCGGCTCAAGAACATCACCATTGCCTGAAAGAATGAGGCCCACTTTCTGATCGGCGACCAACATCATCGCTTCCAAGCGCCTAAGATAGCGATCGGTCCGCCAATCTTTCGCAAGCTCGACCGACGCGCGCATCAATTGCCCTGGATATTGCTCGAGCTTGGCTTCGAGACGCTCGAAGAGTGTAAAGGCATCGGCCGTTGCGCCGGCGAAACCAGCAATCACTTCGCCTTTTCCAAGACGTCGAACTTTTTTGGCGTTCCCTTTAATAACCGTAGGGCCAAGGCTTACTTGGCCGTCCCCGCCAATGACCACCTCGTCACCCTTGCGGACCATGAGAATGGTCGTCGCCCGCCAACGCCGATCTTCGTCTTGCATCGCTCTCATTCCTTCAATCACTCTGGCTCTAGCCTTGTTTATATAATGCGCCAAGTCGCATCCGTCCGGACGTCTCTCGGTAAAAAAGCCAATCTGCCAAACCATAAGTGGCGTGACAGGCGGGGCTTTGGGGGGTAGAGGCTTTCAGGAATGGTTCAGGGGGTCCTGCAAGGGATAAAAGCGATGAGAATGGCGAGCATCAAGCGCAAGACGGGCGAAACAGACATTTCTGTTTCAATCGCTCT
>CAWUMH010000053.1:0-11303 GCA_963923565.1 uncultured Alphaproteobacteria bacterium | reverse complement strand
TATCATCAAGAAGATCAACCGACAATCTCGGATGCTGCCTATGATGCGTTGCGCCGTCGTTATGACGCAATAATATTGGCCTTTCCGGAATTGCAAAAAGAAGCCTCGCCTTTAACCCGCGTGGGTGCAAAGCCGTCAGAAAAATTTTCCAAAGTGAAGCATGCGGTGCCGATGCTTTCCTTGGCCAATACATTTTCGGATGAAGAACTATCCGATTTTGTTGAACGCGTGCGGCGCTTTCTCGATTGGCCGACATCGCGCACATTGGCTTTCACAGCCGAGCCGAAAATTGACGGGCTTTCCTGCTCCTTGCGTTTTGAGAAAGGCGTGTTGACAGTTGCAGCCACGCGCGGCGACGGTGAAGAAGGTGAAGATGTCACCGCCAATGTGCGCACAATTCACGAGATACCGCACAAACTACATGGACCAGTACCGGATGTGATTGAAATTCGCGGTGAGATTTATATGGCCACTGCTGATTTTCTAAAGCTCAATGAGCGTCAGGAGAAAGAGGGAAAGCCCGCTTTCGCTAATCCACGTAATGCGGCAGCGGGATCATTGCGCCAACTTGATCCACAGATCACGGCGCAAAGACCACTTAAATTTTTTGCCTATACATGGGGGCAGATTGACGGGACAATGCCCGCTGATACGCAAAGCGGCATGGTTTCCGCTTTCCATAAAATGGGGTTACCGACCAATCCGCTGACGAAACGATGCGAGACGCTTCAAGCGATGATTGATCACTATCGTATGATCGAAGAGCGCCGTGCGTCTCTCGGTTATGATATTGATGGCGTTGTTTACAAAGTTGATGATCTCGCTTTGCAAGCGCGCTTGGGTTTCATTTCGCGTTCACCGCGTTGGGCAACGGCGCGCAAATTCCCGGCTGAGAAGGCCACAACTTTATTGCTCGATATCGATATTCAAGTCGGACGCACAGGCGCATTGACACCGGTTGCGAAATTGCAGCCTGTATCAGTAGGCGGCGTTGTCGTCTCCAATGCGACATTGCATAATGAAGACGAGATTGCGCGTAAGGATATTCGGATTGGTGATACGGTTGTTATTCAACGCGCAGGCGATGTGATCCCGCAAATTGTTTCGGTTGTTGAAGAGAAGCGTAAACACGGAGCCAAGCCCTTTGTGTTTCCTGATCATTGTCCCGCATGTGGCAGCCATGCGGTGCGCGAGCATGATCCGAAGACAGGCGAACCGGAAGCCGTGCGCCGTTGCACGGCGGGGCTCATTTGTCCCGCACAAGCGACGGAGCGTTTGAAACATTTTGCGTCACGCAATGCGTTTGACATTGAAGGGTTGGGTGACAAGCAAATTGAAGGCTTTTTCGCGGATGGCCTTATCACGCGTCCGCGCGATATCTTTACGCTTGAGGCGCGTGATGCGCGGTCCTTGAAGAAACTTAAAGACCGCGAAGGTTTTGGTGCGGTCTCGGTAAAAAATCTCTTTGACGCGATTGCCGCGCGAAAGACCGTTTCACTCAATCGGTTCATTTTTGCGCTGGGCATTCGTCATGTTGGCGAAACAACAGCGAAGCAACTCGCGCGGCATTTTGGTTCCATTGAAAAATTGCGCGACCTTGCGGTGAAGGCCGGCCATGATGGTGTCCGCGCGCGTGAAGAGCTCGAAGCCATCGACGGAATCGGGCCCATCGTTGCGGGCTCTATCGTCGATTTCTTCGCCGAAGCACATAATCGCGAAGAGCTTGCCGCCTTGCTTGATCATGTCACGCCGGAGGCGATGGAAGCGGTTGAAGCCTCAAGCCCCGTATCCGGCAAAACAATCGTCTTTACCGGATCACTTGAAAAAATGACGCGCGAAGAAGCCAAAGCTATGGCCGAACGTTTGGGCGCCAAAGTGTCAGGCTCGGTGTCAAAGAAGACGGATCTTCTTGTTGCCGGTCCCGGTGCGGGGTCAAAACTTGACGACGCGCGCAAGCACGGCGTTGAAGTCATTGACGAAGACGAATGGTTTCGTCGCGTGGGAGCATAATCAGATCGCGCGTGTAGCGTGATTGAGCCAGCTCTTCGTTTCCTCATCGCAATAGGGCGAAACAATCGCGCGGGTCTTCGCGTGATAGGCGTTGAGCCATGCGCGTTCTGTGTCTGTGAGAAGCGAGACGTCGACAAGATTCAAATCGATCGGCGCAAAGCTTAGTGTTTCAAAACCGAGCATTTCACGTTCGGCATTTTTGATGTCGCGCTTTTCGACGAGGATCAGATTTTCGATGCGGATACCCCAATGACCAGCTTTATAAAAACCCGGTTCATTGGAGAGCATCATGCCCACTTCAAGAGGCGTTACGCCGATTTTGGCAATACGTTGCGGGCCTTCATGCACGGAGAGATAAGAGCCAATTCCATGGCCCGTACCATGATCGAAATCGAGGCCGATTTCCCAAAGCGGCTGACGTGCGAAAGAGTCGATCTGCGCGCCAGAGGTGCCTTTCGGGAACACGGCGGTATCGATTGCGATATGACCTTTTAGAACGCGCGTGAAACGATCTTTCATTTCATCGGTTGGTGGACCGACCGCAATCGTGCGGGTGATATCGGTGGTGCCGTCTTCATATTGCGCGCCGGAATCGATGAGGAAAATTCCCTTTTCGATTTTACGGTTTGATTCCACCGAGACTTTGTAATGCGGAATGGCGGCATTGGGTCCGGCACCGGCAATTGAAGGGAAAGAGACATCTTTCAACACGCCCGTATCACGGCGGCATTCTTCAAGTTTTTCTGTCGCGCTGATTTCGGTGAGATGGCCTTTAATGGCTTCGCGATCAAACCAAGCGAGGAATTTCGACATCGCGGCACCATCGCGCGCATGGGCGGCGCGCGAGCCTTCAATCTCCGCTTTGTTTTTGACAGCCTTCATCAACGCAACGAAATCGGTGCCGACATCGGCAATGCCGCCTGTGCTTTCAACTTTGCGCACAAGACGTGTTGCCGCCGTTGCGCCATCAAAGCGCACGCGTGCTTTCGCTTTGCCAAGTTTTTCGAGCGAGAGATCAAGCGCAGAGGGTTCAGCAATATCGGCGAGATTGGCAACCTCATCACGCACAATATTTGAAAATTTACGCCCATCCATAAAGAGCTCAGGTTTGCCATTCTGCGGCACAATCGCAAAGCCGAGCGGCAAGGGCGTGTGGCCGACATCGCCACCGCGAATATTGAATATCCACGCAACGGCATGGGCATCGGTAATCACAACCGCATCGGATTTCATGTCGGCGAGTTTCGACTGAATACGTTTTATCTTTTCATTCGCATCTTCACCGGCATAAGCGGGTTTATGAAGCGCGACTGGCGCAAGCGGCACTGCCGGACGATCAGCCCAGACACTATCGATCGGATTTGTTTCAACCGCAATCAAAGAGGCACCAACAGACTTGCAGGCTTCATCAAGCTTTTTGATGCCGTCATGCGTATGAAGCCAGGGATCAAAACCGATTTTCATTCCGGCTTTTACATTTTTCTTGATCCATTGCTCCGGTGGGTGATCGATAAGATGTTCGGGCGTAAAGAGGTTAGCATCAACTTGTTCACGCACTTGCACCGTATAACGGCCATCAACAAAAATGGCCGCTTTATCCGTAAGCACGATGGCCATCCCCCAAGAGCCCGCGAAGCCTGTGAGCCACATCAAACGCTCTGACGATGGTGGAACATATTCATTTTGATGTTCATCGGTGCGCGGCACGATAAAGCCATCAAGACCGCGCTTTTTTAATTCCTCACGCAAGGCCTTGAGATGCGGCGCGCCTTGTTGCGGCGTTGTCTTTTGTTCAAAGGTTTGGAAAATCGCGCCGGTCATTGAATAGTCCTCGCAAAAAAGAAGTTTAGAAACGGGTGAGGGGATGGCCTGCAACACGATGTAGAAGCAACGCCGCCCAGCCTTCAAGATCAATCCGCTTTTGGAGATGCCAGCCTTGTTGGCCATAAGCACTCACAACGCCCGGCACATCATGCGCAAGCAAGCCAGATAGAACGATATCCGCATCCGGTGACGCAATCTTCGCAATCGAAGGCGCAAGTCTAATCAAAGGCCGCGCAAGAATATTGGCAAAGACAAGATCATAATGGCGATGCCTCATTAATGACGGATGCGAGACGCCCTTGGCTACGACAGGGCGCACATAGGCGCTGGCACGATTAAGCCGCGCATTGGAGAGCGCCGCTTCCACCGCAACCGGATCGATATCGCCTGAGGCCACAGGTGCACGCAACGCGCGCGCCGCGGCAATCGCCAGTACGCCTGTGCCTGTGCCGATATCAATGACATGGCGCGGACGCCGCCGCTTCAAAACATAATCGAGCATCAGGAGACAGCCGCGTGTCGTGCCATGATGACCGGTGCCGAATGCAAGAGCCGCTTCAATCTCGATGCCAATGGCATTTTGCGCGATACGATTGCGATCATGCGCGCCATGCACGCGGAAACGCCCGGCATCGACAATCGAGAGGCCATCAAGCGAGGCTTTCACCCAGTCCTTTTCAGCGAGCGTTTCAAAGGTGAGAGCTTTGGCCGCTTCAGTACTCACTGTCTCGCGGATGAGCGTACGCATCCCCTCTTCATCCGGCGCGTCGGCAAAATAGACTTCCGTTTCCCAGCGGGCTTCCGCTTCATTTTCGAATGCGGCGGCCGCAGTTTCATTGGGGTCGAATGTTTCCATGACGATATCGGCAACGGCGCGCGCGGTGCGCTCGTCTGAATTCAGCCGCATCACATGGGTGGGGTTTTTTGGGGTAAGACCTTCAAGCATGATGACTTCGTCTAGCATTCGAGGCGGGATGGGGAAAGGGTGGGACCTTGCAGCTTTTCCCCAATCGGCGAGAATATGGGCTCGCCCGAGACAGTCACGAGCTTAACTCATGCCGAACCCAGACCCTCAGGACAATGACGCTGCCGCGCTGCTCTGGCGCCATTGGCAGGTCAGTACGCGGATCGATGGCTTGCCGGAGACTTTACGGCCGAAGGATCGCGCCGCGGGGTATCGAATCGGTGCCGCCGTGGCTGAGCATGCGGGCCAGAAAATCGTGGGGTGGAAGATTGCGGCGACAAGCAAAGCGGGGCAGGCCCATATCAATGTCGATGGCCCTTTGGGCGGGCGTCTTTTGTCGGACCGTATGATCGCGCCTCATCAGGCGGTAATACTCGGCAATAACATTATGAAGGTTGCCGAAGTCGAATTTGCTTTTCGTTTTGCGCATGCCTTGCCGCCGCGCGGAGCGGATTATTCTTATGATGAGGTGATGAACGCCGTTCAGAGCTTGCATCCCTCAATCGAGATTCCGGATTCACGTTACAAGGATTTCACGTCCGTCGGCGCACCGAGCCTGATTGCCGATACGGCCTGCGCCTGTTGGTTGATGATCGGCGAAGCGTTTGATGAGTCATGGCGTGGGCTTGATCTCGCTGATCATGAAGTGCGAGCCTTTAAAGGCGATGTGGTCGTAGCGACGGGCGCGGGGCGAGCCGCATTAGGGGACCCGCGCCTTGCTTTGCATTGGCTTGTGAATGAAGTGGCAAATTATGCTGAGGGCATTAAAGCGAGCGATGTCGTTACCACAGGAACTTGCGTTGTGCCTGTGCCTATTGAGGTCGGTGATCATGTGAGTGCGGATTACGGAACCTTGGGGCGGATGAGTATTTCGATCCGATAAACGCGAAGGTTTAATGTCCGCCACCGGCACCGCTTGGTCCGCCTGCGCGTTTGATTGCGGGGAGAACGAGCAGCATCAAAAGAAACACAAAGGTCAGGGCGAGGAATACATCGCCGAGTGCCAGCACCAAGGCTTCGCGTCGTGCCATCATTGATATTTGTTTTGTAGCCGCAAGCGCCGCGTTATCGCCCAACGCAGACAAGCCTTGCGTGATATTGGCAAGCGTTTCATCCGCCACTTGCCGTCCCCACGCAATTTTTTCACGCAGATGTTGAAGGTGAAAATCCCAGCGGTCATTGAGAAGCGAATTGATCAGCGCAAGACCCACGGCACCGCCAAGATTGCGCGTGAGATTGAAAA
This sequence comes from uncultured Alphaproteobacteria bacterium, assembly GCA_963923565.1. GTDB lineage: Bacteria > Pseudomonadota > Alphaproteobacteria > Rhizobiales > Beijerinckiaceae > CAIUPE01. Next base: position 5,262 of record CAWUMH010000053.1, on the reverse strand, counting down.
GGCCGGAGGCGTTTTTCAACCGCTCAGGCGGCAATGTACCCAGCGCGACATTGTTAATGGGCACCATGCAGAACATCAGTGACACGCCGCGGAAAATCTGCGGCCAGATCAATTCATGAAAGCCCCATTCTTTCGTGAGCGTTGAAGCGAGAAAAGTTCCAATCGCAAAACCGAAAATGCCGATGGCGAGCATGATCCGCGGATCAAGCTTTGCTGACAGGCGTCCGGCAAAAGGAGCGGTGAAAAACATCGCTACACCTGTGAGAAACATTGTCTCGCCAATTTCAAGCGATGTATATCCGCGCACGCGGGCAAGAAAAACGGGATAGAGATAGGTTAATCCGTAAAGCCCGATGCCGATTGTGAAAGACGCCAAACAACCAGACGCAAAATTGCGGTTTGAAAAGGCTTTGAGATCGACAATCGGAGTCGCTGCGGTAAAGGCTCGATAGAAAAAGATGAGGCTGCCAACAAAGCTTAACACAGCGCACCAGAGAATGGCTTCATCTTGAAACCAGTCTTTCGCGGGTCCTTCTTCCAAGACATATTCAAGCCCGCCGAGTAAGGCGGCCATACCCGCAAGGCCCCACCAATCGAATGTTTTAAACAAACCCCAATTCGGTTTGTCGAAATCAATCAGAAACCACGCAGCCAATGTGACGCCAATGCCGGGAATGACATTGACGAGAAATAGCCAGTGCCATGAAAAAAGATCGGTAAGATAGCCGCCGGCCGTTGGTCCGATTGTGGGCGCTAATGTCGCGACAAGGCCAATGATCGGTGAAACAATCGATTGCTTCTCACGTGGAAAAATTGTGAAGGCGGCGGAGAAGACGGAGGGGATCATACCGCCGCCAATAAAGCCTTGCAGCGCGCGCCAGAGTATCATCTCTTCAATGGATGAAGCTTGCGCGCACATCACGCTCATCAGCGTAAAGCCCGCCGCCGATGCTGCGAAGAGATAGCGTGTCGATACCATGCGGCCGAGAAAGCCGGACAGCGGAATCATCACCACTTCGGCGATGAGATAGGCGGTTTGTACCCATGAGATTTCTTCGGCACTCGCCGAAAGGCCTGCTTGAATTTCAGCCAAAGACGCCGAGACGATCTGAATATCCAAGATCGCCATAAACATGCCGAACACCATACCGGTGAAAGCGATCACGCGACGCGCTGTCAATACAGGTTGCGGCGGTCCTCCTTGTGCCTGAGCGGGCGCGTTCATGGTTTTGTCGGATCAATCTCAACCGTGACAGACATACCGGGTCGCAAAATCTGTTCGCGCTTGAGGTCATCAGGCAACGCTATACGTACAGGCACGCGCTGCACGACTTTCGTGAAATTGCCTGTCGCGTTTTCTGGCGGTAGCAGCGAGAATTGCGCGCCGGTTGCCGGAGACAGACTTTCAACGCGGCCTTCAAACACACGACCGGGGAAGGCATCCGCACGAATTTCGGCACGCATACCAATTTTTAATGGCGCGATTTGTGTCTCTTTCAAGTTGGCATCGACATAAGCGCTCTCAAGCGGAACAAGCGCGAGGAGACGCATGCCGGGCTGAACAAATTGTCCGAGCTGGATTGCTTTGTTTCCAATCACTCCATCAAAAGGCGCGCGAATTTCAGTAAAGGACAAATCGCGTGTGGCGCGTGATAGAGCGGTTTCAAGTTCGCTCTTGCTGCTTGTGAGTTCTGATTTTTGCGCTTTCAAAACATCAAGACCAGCTTCGGCAGCCGTTAGTCCTGCACGCGCGCTTTGAAGGGCTGCTTGTGAGCGATCACGATCCGCACGCACTTGATCGAGTTTCGCACGACTGTTGAAATCGGCCGCTGCCAAAGTTTGTGCGCGATCAAAGTCACCTTGTGCGCGTTGCGCATCGGCTTCCGCTGCTGCGATTTGCGCACGCGCTTGCGCGACGGTTGCATTCTGTTGGAGCGATTGACTATCAAGCCGCGTAAGGCTCGCATTTTGTGTTTCGATTTTCCGCGCGGCGCTTTCAACGGCGAGGCGATAATCGCCATCATCTATCTTTGCGAGAAGCTCGCCGGCTTTGACACTTTGATTATTGACAACCGCGACGGTAACCACATGGCCCGAAACACGTGTTGAGATCGTCGAGACTGCCGCGCCGACATAGGCGTCATCCGTTGAAATGATGAAGCGGCCATGAGTCCAATAATTGAAGAACCACAGGCCGAGGCTGCCTAAAACCACAATCAGAACCACCGGCAAAATGATCGCACGCGGCGAGCGGCGTTTGGGCAGCGTTGCGGGCGAGGCATCGGCAGAGCCGGGCAGGGTCGAGGCGGCATCATTCATGGGGGATTGATCCTGTCAGGCGGGCAAAGGTTTAATTGCATCATTGAAGGGAGAGTGTGTTGTGGCGCGTAGCCCTTTTACGGCGGGAAGGCAATTTCAGTTTTTGGAAAGCAGGCGTGCAAGACTGCAAGCAGAGCTTGTATCGGCGGGCCGGGAGCGCAATAAATAATCATTCTAACCCCTGAAGGGTCTTTTTGATGTCTCAATCGTCTTCCGCCGCTCTCGACCATGCCCGCGCGCTTTTGCGCAAATTTCCGCTCGTTGATGGGCATAATGATCTGCCTTGGGTCGTCCATTCAACAAAATCAGCGGCCATGAGCGTTGCGCGCTATGATCTGTCGCGCGTCCATCCGGAGACCGATACGGATACGCCCCGCTTAAAAGAAGGGCAGGTCGCGGCGCAGTTTTTTGCGGCCTTCGTGCCCACGCTCACGGAAAAGCCGGGGCGCATGACCTTGGAGCTGATCGATCTCATCCGGCAGATCCCCGAGGCTTGGCCGGACAGTTATGTGTTTGCGACATCGGCGGCCGAGATCAAGCGGGCGTTCCGCGCCGGAAAAATCGCGGTGCTCGCAACCGTTGAAGGCGGAACTGGACTCGAAAACTCCTTGGCCCCGTTGCGCGTGTGGCACGCGGCGGGCGTCAGATTGATGACTCTTTGCCATAATGAAACGCTTGATTGGGTTGATAGCGCAACGGATGTGCCTCGTCACAACGGTCTAACAAAATTTGGCGAGGCGGTTGTGCTCGAACTCAATCGTCTCGGTATTCTTGTTGATCTCGCGCATACAGCGCCACGTGTGATGCATCGTGTGCTTGATATCTCGCGTGCACCGGTTCTCTTCTCACATAACAATGCCACTAAGCTCTGTGATCATCCGCGCAATGCGCCTGATGATGTGCTTGATCGCATCCGCGCGAAAAAGAGTGTGATCATGGCGACATTCATTCCCGATTTCATCAATCAGAAAGCGCGCGATTGGTCGCGACCACTCAGAGACAATTACGGCAAATCGTCATTTCTTGAAAATCACGAAGAGCGTGTGGCCGCTCATATCGCTGTTGCCGGACCACAACCAAAAGCCACCATTAGCGAGCTCTGCGATCATATCGAATATCTCACAAGCCGCACGGGGTTGAACCATATCGGCATCGGATCGGATTATTATGGCGGCATAACGCCTGAAGGCCTCGAAGATGTTTCAAAGTTCCCGCATCTCATCGCGGCCCTGATCGAACGCGGATGGTCTGATGCCTCGCTCGAAAAATTATGCGGCGGAAATATTCTGCGCTTGATGAAGTCCGTCGAACGTATGGGTGACACCTTGCGTGCGACAGAGCCGCCACGCACCGGTCGCATTGAAGATTATGATGGCGAATAGTTAGCGATTAGCCAAACACACGTTTGAAAATCGTATCGACATGTTTGAAGTGATAGCCGAGATCAAAGAGCTCATCGATGTCTTGCGGTGACAACTTCGATGATACATCGGCATCTGCTTTCAAAAGCGTTTTGAAATCGCCTTCACCACGCCACACAGGCATCGCATTGCGTTGCACGAGGCGATAGGCGTCTTCGCGGCTCACGCCTTTTTGCGTGAGGGCGAGCAACACGCGTTGCGAATGCACAAGACCGCCGAGGCGATCGAGATTTTTCTGCATGTTCTCCGGATAGACAACGAGCTTGTCGACGACATTGGTGAGGCGCGCGAGCGCGAAATCCAAAGTCACGGTCGCATCGGGTGCAAACATGCGCTCGACTGACGAGTGTGAAATATCGCGCTCATGCCAGAGGGCCACATTTTCAAAAGCGGGCGTCACCGCTGCCCGCACTATCCGTGCAAGGCCTGTCAGATTTTCGGTCAACACCGGATTGCGCTTATGCGGCATGGCCGACGAGCCCTTTTGACCCGGTGAAAAATATTCTTCCGCTTCATAAACTTCCGAGCGCTGGAGATGACGAATTTCCGTGGCGAGCCGTTCGATGGAAGACGCAATTACGCCGAGCGTTGCAAAGAACATAGCATGGCGATCACGCGGAATAACTTGCGTTGAAACCGGCTCGACACTAAGACCCAATTTCGCAGCAACATGCTCTTCCACACGCGGATCGATATTGGCGAATGTTCCCACTGCACCGGATATCGCGCAGGTCGCAATGTCTTTGCGTGCGGCGACAAGGCGTTGACGGCAGCGTGCGAATTCCGCATAGGCGGTGGCTAGTTTTAAACCGAAGGTCACAGGCTCCGCATGAATGCCATGCGAGCGGCCAATCGTTGGCGTCATCTTATATTCAAAGGCACGACGTTTGAGAGCCGCCAGAAGATCATCAATATCTTTAAGCAAAAGATCTGACGCGCGTGCCAACTGCACAGCGAGCGTTGTATCGAGCACATCGGATGAGGTCATGCCTTGATGCACGAAGCGCGCATCATCGCCAATGAATTCCGCAAGATGGGTGAGAAACGCGATTACATCATGTTTGACTTCGCGTTCAATCGCATCGATTTTTTCGACATCGAATTTTGCTGCACCGCCTTTTTCCCAAATTGTCTTCGCGGCTGATTTGGGAATGACGCCCAATTCGGCCATCGCATCGCAGGCATGGGCTTCGATTTCAAACCAGATGCGGAATTTTGTTTCGGGCGACCAGATGGCAACCATCTCGGGGCGGCTATAGCGAGGGATCATCAGACGGTCTCCGGTGTCTTTGATAAAACGGACTGAACGGACTCACGCAAGGCCTTGATGGCCGTTGCATAGTCCTTTGTGGGCGTTTTGAAAATGGCAGTGCCGGCAACAAAGCTCGTCGCACCGGCGCGTGCCGCAACGGTTGCCGTCTCTGGGGTAATGCCGCCGTCAACAGATAGATCAATGGGCCGCGCACCAATTAAGTCTCTCACGCGTGAAACCTTGGGCATCATCGCTTCGAGAAAGAGTTGG
>CAWUMH010000052.1:0-11372 GCA_963923565.1 uncultured Alphaproteobacteria bacterium | reverse complement strand
GACGGGGCTTGACCAAAGCTGAACTTGAACAATCAACACCCTACAACACATACACATTGCCAGGCTTGCCCGCAGGACCAATAACCAATCCTGGTCGCGCGGCGCTTGAAGCTGTTGCCAATCCTTCACGCACAAAAGATCTTTTCTTCGTGGCTGACGGAACAGGCGGTCACGTCTTTGCTGAAACTTATGAGCAGCATTTGAAGAATGTTGCGAAGTGGCGGCAGATCGAAGGACAGAAATCTGAGTCAGCTCCAAGTGTGGCAACACCGGCATCACCCGCCAATACGAAGTCAAAATCGACAGCGGCCAGCGATACACCGGACGCTTCAAAGATACCGACGACCTCGCCCTCGAAAACTGCGACGCCAACCAAAGCGCCCGCAAAGCCGGTTAAGAAGAAAGCGACCACACCTGACGGTGGTGCTGATAGTGCGGCTGCCCCAGATTGATATGTGTTCGATCTTGGGAGCGTGATGCTTTCAGATCTGATTGATTGAGGAGTTCTGCTTCGATGATCGCCCATTTTGCCAATGAGCAGATTTCGCGTCGCGGTTTGATGTTCGTCCTCTCATCGCCGTCCGGTGCCGGTAAAACAACTCTCACGCGTTTGTTGCGTGAACAAGAGCCGAGTCTCACTCTTTCGGTATCGGTAACAACCCGAAATCGTCGTCCGAGCGAAGTTGACGGCATACATTATCACTTCATCAGTGAGGCCGAGTTTTTTGCGATGAAGGAACGCGGTGCTTTACTTGAATCGGCTCAAGTGCATGGCAATCATTATGGATCACCGCGTGACAAAGTTGAACAAGCACTTGCGGACGGCAAAGATGTTTTGTTCGATATCGATTATCAAGGAGCACAACAACTGACCGCAAGCGCGCCGGATGATGTTGTCAGTATTTTTATTCTTCCACCTTCAATGCAGGAATTACGCGCACGCCTCGAGCGGCGTGCCGAAGATGCTCCCGATGTGATTGAACGACGCTTGGCAGCGGCGCGCAAAGAAATCATCCGCTGGCGCGATTATCGTTATGTTTTGGTCAATGATGATCTTGACCGCACATTTTCGCAATTGAGAATGATCCTTGCTGCCGAGCGATTGAAGCGCGAGCGTCAAACCGGACTTGAGACATTCATCGATTCATTGATTGATCAGTAAATCAATGCCTTTCAAGCGCTTGTGTAAGTGCAACGAATTTCTCAATCGTTACTGTCTCTGCACGCGCGGTCGGATCAAGACCGACACTTTCGCATAAGGCAATCGGATCAACGCCAAGGCTCTTCAAGCTTTGACGGAGCATTTTGCGCCTTTGTCCGAATGCCGCTTGGGTTACGCGTGCGAGTAGTTTTGGATTGCAGGGGAGTGGATCAGCGCGCGGAGTCAAGCGTACAACGGACGATATGATTTTGGGTGGCGGTGTGAAGGCTTGGGGCGAGACGTCAAAGAGAATTTTAGCCTCTGTCCGCCATCCGCAAAAGACGCTCAAGCGCCCATAATCATGTGGCGCAGCGGGCGTCGCGACAATTCGTTCGGCGACTTCGCGTTGAAACATGAGAACGAGATCATCAAAACGCGGCGGCCAATTCTCAATATCGATCCAGTTCATAAGAAGTGCAGTGCCAATATTATAGGGAAGATTGGCAATGATTTTGAGAGAACCGCTTTCCTCAATTGATGCCGGATTAAATGTTAGGGCATCAGCTTCAATGATTGTAAGGCGACTAGGATAATGTGCGGCGATTTCTTCCAGTGCAGGAATGCAGCGTGGATCGCGTTCGATGGCGATAACTTTTTTAGCGCCGGCTGCAAGAAGAGCGCGGGTGAGACCGCCGGGGCCGGGGCCAACCTCAAGCACTGTAACATCCTCAAGGGAACCCGCCGAACGCGCGATACGTGATGTTAAGTTAAGATCGAAGAGAAAATTTTGACCGAGTGATTTCTGCGCTTGCAGTCCATGGTGTGCAATGACGTCGCGCAGGGGCGGTAAAGTATCAATGGACACTTATTGTTGTCCCGCAAAATCGCCTACTTCCTTTTTGGTCTCGATTGATCCCAGCGATCTTAGAGTCAAACGAAAGAAAATTGTTTGATCTTGCTTTGTGGTTCCGGTCGCATAGGGCTCTCGGCCGATATAGGAAATTGATAAATCGGTGCACTCGTCATGATAGGCTGCTCCCGCGGAATAGGCGGCCATATAAGCGCGAGGCAGGTCCGGATCTGAGAGATAGCGCGTTAATGCAAAGAGAGTGTTGCCGGATATGCTCCAATTTGGTGTCAAACGGTAACCTGCGCCAATTCCCAAACCTTCTCGACGTTGGGTGATGCCCACATTGGGTTGCGCGGCATAATTAGCATAAATCAAATTCGTCGACAGATCGCCAAATGATGCACGATTTTCAAGTTCAAACCGCTTTGAGTTCATTCCATCGGGATCAAATCGACCTCGCGCTGTAAACGAATAATTTGAACTCGGAACAAATTGCAGACGCGAGACATAATCCGACGTGGCTTTATCAAGACCTGAATCGGTGCCTTCAAGCGCAAGGCCACGCTGGGCATATGAATTCAGTCCTGCCATTTGTACCGATTGACCGACGAGCATATTTGCATGTGCGCCGTTAGAGAGCGCGAGGGAATATTGCGCACCATAATTGGCCCGCGTGCCGCCTTCAACACGATCATAGCCTGTGTATTTGTCGACCGAAAATAAATTCGTTTCATCGAATACAAGACTTTGGGAATCTTCATTGGGAAGATTTCCAATATTGGTCTCATCAGGACGAGATATAAGCTGGACGATGGGTTCGAATATATGTGAGCCGAATGAGGATGCGGCAACGAAGGGATAGCGGTAGGTCATACCGACCGTACCCATAGCGCGTGTCATTCCCTGATTGCCTGAAGACAAGAAACTGTCTTGTGCGGAGTTTGTAGTTCCGTTTTTAAACAGCGTCGTGAAAGCGGCATCACCACGCATCGATGCAAAAGGAGTCCATGATTGCCCTAAGGGATCAATAAAGCTTCGGCGCCATCCAATTTCGGTTGTGTAGCGACTGTAATCACCACCAATACCGCGCATGAAGCAATTTGTGGTGGTTGGGGTCGAACAGCTTCCTGACAATGCACCGAAATCAGCCTCAAGGCGCGATAGATTGGTGAGATTGGCATTTAAGGCGATCTCACCGCCCAAAGTTCCGCCTAGATGGTAGCGCCGATCATAGTCCACGACCGGTAAAATCAAAGGTTGATGATTTTGATCGTCTTCCGTCAGCAATGTTTGAAAATAATAAGCGCGTGCGTCGAAGATACTGTTCTTGTCTTCGCCGCGAAGAAATGCGGTTGACGTGGACTCGCGTTTGATTGTTCCGAGCTGCGTAACCGAGGGAGTATCGATTTTATAGTTCTGATAAAACCATTTGTCCGAGACATAAGCGAGGTCCCAACCCCACCGCCAGCGGGAGTTGATTGGGAATGCTCCGATGGTTTCTATAAAACCGCGCACACGTTGATCGCCGGCACCATTCGGCGATGACAAAAATGCCCCTTGATCATTTTGTGAAATGAGTGCGGCATTGACACTATAAGTTCCGGTCTCAAGCCGCTGCCGCCATTCGCCGGCCAGCATTAGTCCCTGACGCGTGTAATAGGTTGGGGAGATCGTAAAATCGCGATCCGGCGCAACCACATGATAGTAGGGAATCGAAAAGCCCTGACCGAGAGTGGTGGTGGCCGAATAGACGGGATTAAGGAAGCCCGACTTTCTCGAGATCGTGTTGTCAGGTGCGGCGAAATAGGGGAAATAGGCAACCGGCACGCCTGCAAGATCGAGCGTTGCATCTTCGTAATAGATGACTTTTTCAACTTGATTGTGAATGATGCGACGCGCCTTGACCTGCCAAAGGGGAGGTTTCGTCGGATCCTCTTTGCACGCATCGCAGGCTGTGTAAGTGCCTTTTTCGAAGATTGTTTGGCGACCTGCAATGCGTTCAGCGCGCGGAGCCACGAAATGCGTCTTATCAATCGTGTCGACACGCATGGATTGAATAAATCCATCATGGAACTGATCGGTCAGCTCAAGAGACTTCGCGCGAACAACCTGGCCGTCAGGTTCTGTCAGGACCACATGGCCCTCTGCAAAAACGCGTTCGCTCTCGCTGCGATAGATGACCTGATCCGCCTCTAGAATTTTACCCTTGTAGTAGAGTTTGGCATTGCCGCGTGCCGAAATGGTTTTTTTGTCCGTATCATAGACAATTTCATCGGCGTCGACAGTGAGCTTTTCGGCGTCTGCCTGCGTCTGCGGGGCATTTTGAGCCTGACTGGCAGACGCACCAAATCCGCTCGCCAAAAGCACGGCAAGGCATAGGCTCCGAACCGCAAAAACGGCAAGGTTTCTGGCCGATTGGGTAATCAAAGCGCGCGTTCGCTCTGTAAGTCTTTCATCCGTCTTCTAGATACAGCAAGACGAGGGTACAGAGCAAACCTGTAGAGAGGGGGGGCAGGAAAGAAGCGACAATAGGGTTAAGCAATCCATTCGATCCGAAATCGCCCGCTATTTTGGCAAAAACATAAAATGCAAAGCCGCCACCGATCCCGCCGAGGATCGATAAAGGTCTGATCCCCGTCCGCGCGAACCGCAAACTGACTGTCGCGGCGATCATCAGCATCGCGGCCAGGACGACAGGCTTTGCTATAAGCAATTGAAATTGTTGCATATAACGGGTTGCATCGAGGCCGGCGGCCGTGGTCGCCCGAGCCCATCCGGGGAGATCATATACCGATATCGTATCGGGCTCTAAGAGGGACTGCCGCACTTGATCTCGGGTCAGATAGGTTGCGAGCTCATAGGTGTCGTGTCGTTCAGGTGCGGTTCCTGGCGAAAGGACCCTCGCATTGCGCAAAAGCCAGAGGCCATCTTCGAGGTGGCCATTCGGTGCTTCGACCCTGTGAATAAACTGGCCGGAACGATCAAATTCGAAAACGGTCATCCCCCGGAAATCACCGGATTCGAGATCGGCGAGATCGGCCCGAATGATGGCCTCGCCATCGACATTCTTCTGCCTGAGCCAGATATTTTTGGGCTTCGCGGGCTGATCATCAGAGCCCGAGCGCGCCATAATCGCGTCAGCTCGGGATTTGAGGGTTGCTGAGACGGGATTGAGAACGAGTGTCCCCAGCGCGCCGACGACGAGAGCGGCCATCAGAGGCGGAGCGATCATTTGCCATACGGACATGCCCGCAGCTCTGACCACGACCAATTCGCGGCTCCGCGCGAGCGCCAGAAAGGCGAAGAGGCCACCGAATAAAGCGGCAAAAGGCAAGACTTGTTCGGCAACAGAAGGCGTGCGCATCAATGCCAACTCGGCCGCAATCGTCAGCGCAGCGGCGGAGGCATCATTAGCGATGCGTGTTAACTCGATGAGATCAAGAACAAAGACGAGGGCAGAAACAATTCCAAAGACTGTCAAAATCGAAACGCAAAATCTTTTGAAAAAATACCAAAAGAGAACTGAAAATGGTTGGGTCATGACGCCTGTCCCGAGGGCGAGGGCATTACGTTTCGACTAAATAAAGCTAAGCCCGCCCTTTGCGACAATCGATGGCCAAACAGGGCATCAAAAATGAGAATGATGAGAGCACATATGAGGGGAAAGACAATTGAGCCAAAAAGGTAGAAGGGGAGATCTTTTCCATTGACGATGAATACGAAGCCGGCGACTCGGATTATTGCCGCCCCCGCAATCGTATAAAGAACAGAACTCATCCGATGAGCGCGGGTCGAGCGCGGGCGTCCGAGAAATCCGAGTGCGAGACAGGCAAAAGGAAAGGCATAAAGAGGCGTGGCAAAGCGATCAGCGAGTTCCGTTTCGATGCCGATCATATCGGCACTTGTTTCACGTTCAGATAGATAGGCTTTAATTAGGTCATCCGATAGGCGTTCATGGGGTGAGAAAGTTATTTCTCCATTTCCAGGCACAAGTTGCGTGAGATCCAACGCATAGCGTTGAAAAGCAACAATGCTGGCATCGCGATTGCGTGGCGTTTCGCGCTGCACGCTGCCATTTTCAAGAACGAGATAGTTTCCTGAAGCGCCGTTCACAATACGTCCGCGTTCAGCCACATAAACGAGAATGAGGCTGGGGTCGCGCTTGTCCTGAATGAATAAACCCAAAAGCGTGTCGCCCGCGCGCTCGCGATAATGGAAAATGACATTCGCTTCGAGTTCGTTAAACCGACCTGCTTTGACAATTTTTGTAAGAAAATCCGAACGGATTTGTGTGATCATTAATCGCCAAAGTTGCATGCTTTCGGGCATGAGTTTCAGTGTCAGGGTGCCCGTAAACAGTGCGGCAACAAAGGCGGCGATTAGGAGAGGTTTTAACAAACGAAATGACGATATGCCGGCCGAAGCGAGTATAGCTAATTCGCTTTCAGCATTTAAGCGGTTAAGGGTGACGATAAGGCCGATAAGTAGAGCTACGGGCGCAATAATGGCTGCCATCGAGGGTAGGGTCAAAATCGTCATAATCAAAAATTTGAGGACCGACTGACCTTGGGTCGTCATCAGATCAATGTCGTGGAGCGCCTGGCTGATCCAGATAACACCGGATAGGGCAAATAAGGCCCAAAAGCTCGTCACGCCGATCTGGCGAATGAGATAGCGGTCGATCAACGACATAAAGAGCGCCTTACCTGGCCGGACGCCTTGCAGAGGCGACCTGATTGATGCAGAGCTAGCAAGGTCGCCCCTGCAAGATCAAGCTTTGTCTTGTGCGCGGGGTGAGATGACCGAGGGATTTACGCGATTATCGGGAGAGTTTCATGGCTGCCGCGCTCAAGATTGGCTTCGCTTCACCGGCTTTGGATAAAACAGGGACTTTGGTCCTGTTCATGGGCAGTGATTTGGACCTGAGCGCTGCGACAAGGAAACTCATGGGCACAGCCGGCGCCGGAACCGTCAAGAGGGCGGTCACAGCGGAAAAATTTAAAGGTAAAGAGCGCTCCACGCTCGTTATTCCCGCGCCGCAGGGGGTCGATGCAGATCGCCTCGTGATTATTGGATTGGGCAATGAAGAGGAACAGGCGAAGGCGGATAATGTTCGTCTTGGCGGTGTCATCGCCTCGGTTTTAGGTACAGGAAGTTCAGCGTCAATTTTGATGGAGGGTCCTTCCAAATGGCGCGCTGATGCTGAGGCTGCTGCTGATATCGCTTTGGGCTTACGGTTGCGGCATTATCGGTTTGATAAATACAAAGCGAAAAAGCGTGAGGCTGGTGACGGCGATAAAGCCGATACGCCTGTGTCAGTAACCATTCACGTTGACGATCCGAATGGCGCAAAGCGTGCCATTCGTTCACGCGATGCGGTTGGTTCGGGTGTGGTTCTCGCGCGCGATCTCGTCAATGAACCGCCGAATGTTCTCGATCCGGTTGAATTCGCCAAACGTGCGAAGGAGCTCGAGAAGCTCGGCGTTGAAATTACCATTCTTGATGAGAAGCAATTGGCCAAAATAGGCATGCGCGCGCTTTTGGGCGTTGGTCAGGGCTCTGAGAAAGAAAGCCGTGTTGTCATCATGCGCTGGAATGGCGCCAAGGCGAAAAAGGGTGCGAAGGCACAACCTGTCGCGTTCATTGGCAAGGGTGTTGTGTTCGATACGGGCGGCATTTCGATCAAGCCCGCGCAAGGCATGGAAGATATGAAGGGCGATATGGCGGGTGCTGCCTGCGTTGTCGGCCTTATGCATGCTCTTGCCGCACGCAAAGCAAAAGTGAATGCGATCGGTGCTATCGGACTTGTCGAGAATATGCCTGATGGCAATGCGCAACGTCCAGGCGATATTGTGACCTCGCTGTCAGGTCAGACGATCGAAATAATCAACACAGATGCCGAAGGCCGCCTCGTTTTGGGTGACGTGCTTTGGTATGTGAAGGAAAACTATAAGCCCTCATTCATGATCGATCTTGCGACATTGACGGGCGCGATTTTGATCGCGCTTGGTCAAGAACATGCCGGATTGTTTTCGAATGATGATACTCTTGCTGAACGTTTGAATGCTGCAGGACAAGCGACTGGCGAAACAGTCTGGCGTTTGCCGCTCGGTCCCGTCTACGACAAAATGATCGATTCAAAATTTGCGGATATGAAAAACACGGGTGGCCGCTTCGGTGGGTCGATCACCGCTGCGCAATTCCTCAAGCGCTTTGTCGGCGATACACCATGGGTCCATCTTGATATCGCGGGTACGGCGATGTCTTCGCCTGAAACAGACATTAATAAAAGCTGGGCTTCGGGTTGGGGTGTTCGTCTGCTTGATCGTCTTGTTGCTGATTATTATGAGGAGCGGGACTGAAGCGTTTTCAGACTCGCTGAAACATCAACATCATGACTGAGATTTTGTTTTATCATCTTGAACGGCAGCCACTTGATCAGGTCTTGCCGTCCTTGCTCGAAAAAACACGCGAGCGTGGATGGCGCGCGGTGATCCGCACCGTGAGCGCGGAACGCGCGACCGCGCTTGATGAACATCTCTGGACTTATCGCGAGGAGAGTTTTCTCACCCATGCGTTAGCGGCCCATGCGGGGCCGGGTGAGGAAGCGATTGTGATTGGGATCGACGAGCCTGATCTCAATGAGCCTCAGGTGTCTTTCCATATTGATGGCGCGGCGTTGCCTGAAAGTCCCGATGCCTATGAACGCATCGTGGTTCTGTTTGATGGTAATGAGACCGTCGCTCTCGAAAGCGCGCGCAGTCAATGGAAGGATATCCGCGATAAAGGACTTGCGGCGACCTATTGGCAGCAAAACGAGCAGGGTCGCTGGGAGAAAAAGGCATAAGCCTTCAAGAGCTCACTATGAGCAGCTTTCAAGTTCGCTTGTCAGTTCAAGCCATTCCTCTTCAGCTGTTGCAAGATTGGCGTGAAGCTCAGCCTGTTGTCGTGACAGAGTTGCCGCTTTCTCAGGATCTTTCTTGAACGTATCGGGATCGGCAAGAACCGCATCAACGCGTGCAATTAGATCACTGATCTTTTGCATGCGTTGTTCGGTTGCTTCGATTTTTTTTCTGATGATTCCTGGATTTGATTTCTTGTTGGATTTTGACGCGTCGCGCTCATCAGAAATCGCCACTTTTCGTTCTGACTTTTGTGAAGACGGCGTTTCAAGCACCTTCGCGCGATAGGCATCGAGATCGCCATCAAAGGGTTTGACTGTGCCGTCACCCACAAACCACAAACGGTCGGCACATGACTCTAACAAAAACCGATCATGTGAAATCAATATGATCGCGCCGTCATAATTATTGATTGCATCCATAAGCGCAACGCGTGAATCAATATCGAGATGATTGGTCGGCTCATCAAGGATGAGAAGGTGCGGCCCGTGCAATGTTGCAATGCCCATAAGAAGGCGTGCTTTTTCACCACCTGAAAGCGATGTAACAGGCGTATCGGCGCGCGAGCCCGAGAATCCAATTCGCGCAACGCGCGCGCGTGTTTGTGCTTCGGTGAGGTCGGGCATCAAAGCGCGGATATGGGTATAGGGCGTGCCTGTGGGCGTCAGCTCATCCAATTGGTGTTGCGCAAAATACGCGACCGTCATTTTGGATGATTTTCTTATCGTTCCTGACAGTGGATCAAGACGTCCGCCAACAAGTTTTGCGAATGTTGATTTGCCATTACCGTTTGAGCCCAATAGTCCGATGCGGTCATCATCGGCAATCGAAAGCGATAGTCGCGACAGAACAGCTTTGTCTTGATAACCGACGCTGACGCCTTCCATCGCGACAAGGGGCGGTGATAAGGGGCGTTCAGGCGACGGGAAATCGAAAGGCAAAACATCGCTTTCGATGATGGGTGTAATGGTTTTAAGTTTCTCGAGACGTTTTACACGGGATTGCGCTTGCCTTGCTTTCGAAGCTTTGGCCTTAAAGCGGTTAATGAAGGCTTCAAGATGTTTGCGCTCTTCTGCCTGCTTTTTTGCAAAACGCGCTTGGACTTCTTGATCCTCCGCGCGTTGTTTTTCGAAACTGTCATATCCGCCTTTGTAGAGGCGCAGTTTGCCTTCCGCGAGATGCATGATCTGATCAACCGACTGATTGAGCAGATCGCGGTCATGGCTGATGACGATCACCGTATGCGGATAACGGGCAAGATAATCCATCAACCATAAAGTGCCTTCGAGATCGAGATAGTTGGTCGGCTCGTCGAGGAGCAGCAGATCGGGCTCTGAAAAGAGAACAGCCGCAAGCGCCACGCGCATCCGCCAGCCGCCTGAAAAAGCGGAGCAGGGTCGATTCTGCGCTTCGGCATCGAATCCGAGGCCATGGAGCACCGAAGCCGCCCGTGCCGGGGCAGCATGGGCGCCGATATCGGCGAGGCGAATGTGAATTTCAGAAATCCGATGGGGATCATTTGCGGTCTCTGCCTCGGCCATAAGAGCCGTGCGTTCCGTGTCGGCGGCGAGCACGGTTTCGATCAAGCTCTCCGGGCCGCCGGGCGCTTCCTGCGCGACAGAGCCAATTCGGAATCCACGTGATAGCTGGATTTCACCCGATTCCGGCCCAATTTCACCGCGTATGAGGCGAAAAAGCGTTGTTTTGCCCGTACCATTACGACCGACAAAACCAACCCGCGCGCCGGTCGGAATGGTCGCCGAAGCCTTGTCGAAGAGGGTTCTGGCCCCAAGCCGGTAGGTAAGATCATTGAGAATGAGCATGGTTGGCGTGTCTTGGACGATCAAGGGCGCGGGTGCAAGGCGTGAGAAGAGTTCACCATTATTGCAAGAAACGCCTTGAAGGATCGCGCGACAGGACATAAACCCTTCCTCGCGCATTGGTACCGGGGCTTAGCGCAGTCTGGTAGCGCATCTGCTTTGGGAGCAGAGGGTCGCAAGTTCAAATCTTGCAGCCCCGACCAATGGGCAAAGTTGATTGAGGGATGATTTGCGATGACGGCCCGTATTTCCCGCCCCGCCAAAACCGCCATGCAGTCTGGCAAGGCTAAATCCGACCGCTGGCTGCTGGAATTTACGCCTGAACATCCCGGACAGGTTGATCCATTGATGGGCTGGTCGGGCACCGTCGATATGCAGACCCAGGTCAAATTGTGGTTTGCGAGCCGCGAAGACGCGATTGCCTATGCTGCACGGCACGGCATTGTGGCTCAAGTTGAAGAGCCGCAAGAAGCAAAGCGGCGCACAATGTCCTATTCCGACAATTTCAAATCGAACCGTATAGGCTCTTGGACGCATTGAGCGTCTTGAGGAATTGAGACTCGGTGCCTGATCGGTTATTAAACCTCGGCCGTAAGGCTGGTGCTTTGACTCCATAGCTCAGCTGGATAGAGCAGCCGCCTTCTAAGCGGCAGGTCGGA
>CAWUMH010000051.1:0-11568 GCA_963923565.1 uncultured Alphaproteobacteria bacterium | reverse complement strand
GTTCAGGGTCACGCCTAA
The DNA here is from genome assembly GCA_963923565.1 of uncultured Alphaproteobacteria bacterium. GTDB lineage: Bacteria > Pseudomonadota > Alphaproteobacteria > Rhizobiales > Beijerinckiaceae > CAIUPE01. The sequence goes on along the minus strand of CAWUMH010000051.1, from coordinate 11,550 downwards.
GAATTTTTGGGTTGATGAATTTGATTTAAGGCCCCGGAAACGGGGCCTTTTTCTTTTTTTGTGATCGCTCTTGCATCGCCCCCAATCGCAGCGTTGAATAAGTATCTTCAGGGAGCCTCAGCAATGTCCAAAGCCATTCTCGGTGTAATCGGCGGTTCGGGTGTTTATGATTTGCCGGGGCTTGAGGATTTGCATGAGCTGACCATTACGAGCCCTTGGGGTGAGACATCGGATGTCTTGCGTGCAGGGCGCATCGGCCCAACCGAAATCGTGTTCTTGCCGCGTCATGGACGCGGGCACAGGCTCTCGCCGTCCGACATCAATTATCGTGCGAATATCGATGCGATGAAGCGCGCCGGCGTGACCGATATTGTATCACTCTCCGCATGTGGTTCGTTTCGTGAGGAGCTGCCGCCGGGAACCTTTGTTCTTGTCGATCAATATGTCGATCGCACGCATAAAAGAGAATCGAGTTTCTTCGGTAAAGGCTGTGTCGCGCATGTATCAATGGCGCATCCGGTTGGTCCCCGCCTTTGCGATCATATCGCGGCGGCGGCTCAAAAAGAGCGGGTGCCGATCACGCGTGGTGGCACGTATGTGACGATGGAAGGACCACAATTCTCAAGCCTTGCTGAAAGTCTCTCTTACAAAGCTGCGGGTTATTCAGTGATTGGTATGACGGCGATGCCGGAAGCGAAACTCGCGCGTGAGGCCGAGATCACTTATGCGACGCTTGCGATGGTGACCGATTTTGACTGCTGGCATCCCGATCATGATGTGGTCGATGTCGCTTCGGTAATCGAGGTCATGCATCGCAATATCGAGAAGGCAAAGCTCATTGTCTCCCGGTTGGCGCGCGATTTTCCGCGCGAACGCGAGGATTGTCCGGCGGGCTCTCATAAGGCACTTGAGCATGCCATCATGACGGCGCCCTCGGCGCGCGATCCCCTCATGCTCGCCAAACTCGATGCGGTGGCGGGCCGCGTTTTGAATAAACGCGGCAGTTGAGATAGAGATATTGAAGGCGCGGGGCCGCCAAAGGATTTTTCAAGAATGAACTCTTCAATCTCCGATATCTTGCGCGATGCGATCCGCACGATCCCTGATTATCCCAAGCCGGGTATCTTGTTCCGCGATATCACAACGCTTCTCGGCAATGCGCGGGCGTTCCGTCGCGCGGTTGATGAGCTCGTGCAGCCTTTTGCCGGCGGCAAAGTTGATCAAGTCGCTGGTATCGAAGCGCGTGGCTTTATTCTTGGCGGTGCGGTGGCGCATCAGCTCTCTGCGGGTTTTGTACCGATCCGCAAAAAGGGGAAATTACCGCATGATAAAGTGTCGATCGCTTATTCGCTTGAATATGGCGTCGATGAAATGGAAGTGCACAAGGATGCCATTCAACCGGGCCAATCAGTCATCTTGATTGATGATTTGATTGCGACAGGGGGAACGGCGGTCGCCGCAGCGAAACTTTTGCAAGGTCTCGGCGCGCATGTCGAAGCCGCGTGTTTCGTGATCGATCTTCCGGATCTTGGTGGACGCGCAAAACTCGAAGCGCTTGGTGTGCCCGTGCGCACGCTGATTGCGTTTGAGGGGTGAGGAACGGTTCGCGAAGCGAACAAAACGATCCTGTGAATCATTTTGAGTGATGAACGCCCGGAGCGCAAGCGAAGGGCCGGGGGCGGGCTTAGCGCTCTTTAACCTGTTATTGCGAGTGTTTTTAACCCGTCATTGCGAGCGGACGCGAAGCAATCCAGTTGATGATGCAAAAAAGAATGCAATGGCATCAACTCGTGTAAATGGTGACTACTAGCTGGATTGCTTCGCTCGCGCTCGCAATGACGAAATAAATTGGTTTCTTACCTTCCGGCTTCAAATCAATTCGCGAAGCGGAAGTGAAGAACATCGCCATCGGCGACGATATACTCTTTACCTTCAAGGCGGAATTTGCCGGCTTCGCGTGCGCCCGCTTCGCCTTTATTCGCGATGAAATCCGCGTAAGCAATCGTCTCGGCGCGGATGAACCCTTTTTCAAAATCCGTATGAATGACACCGGCGGCTTGCGGCGCGCGCGTGCCTTTGGTGATTGTCCAGGCGCGGGCCTCTTTGGGTCCGACTGTGAAATATGTGAGAAGGTCAAGAAGCTCATAGCCCGCGCGGATCACGCGATTGAGTCCTGGTTCTTCAAGACCCACTGCTTCAAGATAATCTTTTTGATCGGCCGCATCCATCACCGCGATCTCACTTTCGATCTGCGCTGAAACAACAACCGCTTTGGCGCCCTCGGCTTTTGCGCGCTCAAACACCTTTGCTGAAAACCCATTGCCGTCATGGGCAGCGGACTCTTCGACATTGCACACATAGAGCACCGGCTTGGCGGTCAGAAGATTAAGCATCTGGAACGTGCGTTCTTCTTCCTGCGAACGCTCGGCAAGACGTGCAGGCTTGCCATCACGCAATAAAGCGAGGCAACGCTCCATCACAGTAACTTGTTCTTTTGCTTCTTTGTCGCCAGATTTTGCTTTCTTTTCGAGCGGGACGATACGCTTTTCGAGACTGTCCAAATCGGCGAGCATCAATTCAGTTTCAATTGTTTCGATATCGGCAATCGGATCAATGCGGCCTTCGACATGCGTGATATCGCCATTTTCAAAGCAGCGCACGACATGGGCGATGGCATCGACTTCACGGATATTGGCGAGGAACTGATTGCCTAGCCCTTCGCCCTTTGACGCGCCACGCACGATGCCTGCAATATCGACAAAGGTAATGCGGGTGGGAATGATTTCTTTTGAGCCGGCAATCGCGGCAAGACCGTTGAGGCGCGGATCAGGTACCGCCACATCGCCCACATTCGGCTCAATCGTGCAGAAGGGATAGTTGGCGGCTTGTGCAGCCGCTGTTTGCGTAAGCGCGTTGAAAAGCGTTGACTTGCCGACATTAGGCAGTCCGACGATACCGCATTTGAAACCCATGATGTGCCTACACTCTTTCGATCAATGATAAAGTTTGAATCAAGGTTATAACAGAAAAATTAGCTCACAATTTTTCTGACTTTTCGTCTTTTACATCTTTCCAGCCTTTGGATTCCATCGTGAGATGGATTTTCGACTGGAAGTTTGAATCTTGGTGTTTGGCAAGAAGATCAGCGTGATCGGCCATCGCGTCACAGAGATCATTGACCCATTCACGTTCTTCTTTCGAGAAATCATTGAGCACCCAAGGGTGCACCGCATCTTTATGGCCGGGATGACCGATGCCAATGCGTACGCGGCGATAGGCATTGCCGCAATGCTGCGTGATGGACCGCAAGCCATTATGCCCCGCATTGCCGCCATCGAGTTTCACGCGCACTTTTCCGGGTGCAAGATCGAGCTCGTCATGAAAGACGACAATGTTCGCCAATTCGACTTTATAAAATTGAGCCGCTTCTTGCACGGATTGCCCGGAATTATTCATGAAAGTCTCGGGCTTCAAAAGAAGCACTTTCTCCGTACCAATTACGATTTCACTCGTTTCGCCTTGAAACCGGCGACGCCATACGGGCGCACGCGCACGCGACGCTAACGCGTCGATGGCCATGAAGCCGACATTGTGTCGGTTACCGGCATAACGGGCGCCGGGATTGCCAAGGCCTACAAAGAGCAGCATCGCCTCATCTCTGCCGTTGCGCCACTGATATCAGTTTTTAAGAAAAAGCGCGCCGCGAGTGACCCGCGACGCGCTGTGAATGTATTACCCAAAGAATGATTACTTCTTCGCGGGTTCGGCTGCCTTCTTGGCTGCATCGCCAGCCGGCGCGGCAGCGGCTGCCGCCGGTGCTGCTGCCGGTTCTTCGTCCTTCTGACCCTTGCCAACGATCGTCACGAGCGTGAAGTCCGTCTTGTCGACAGGGGTGCAGTTCGCAGGAAGCTGAACTTGCGAGATGTGAATTGATTTGCCGATTTCGACGCCTGTGAGATCGACATTGACGCCTGCCGGAATTGAATCCGGAGGCACCATCATCTCAACCGAATGCAGCACGATGTTTACGGCACCGCCGCGCTTCACGCCTGGTGAAGCCGCTTGGTTGATGACATGGACCGGCACATCGACGCGGATCTTCTGGCCCGCGGTGATGCGGAGAAAATCGACATGGAGCGGTTGGTCGCGCACGGGGTCGAGCTGATAGTCGCGCGGAATAACGCGGGTCTTTTTGCCATCAACCGACACCTCGAAAATCGTTGTGAGGAAGTGGCCGGCGAAAATCAGCTTTTTCGTGGCGTTAAAATCCAGCGAAATGGCCTGAGGCTCTGCGCCTCCGCCATAGATAACCGCAGGAACGCGGCCGGCACGACGCACTGCACGAGCGGCCCCCTTGCCGCTATTCGCACGGACCGTCGCCTCAATCTGCTTTGCAGCTTGTGACATGATCAATTTCCTTCAAAAAACGAAAGCCGCCGGAGACCGACGGCCGGATGAGTGCACGCCTGCCTCCAAGGGTGTCTGGGACGTGCGGAAGGGTCTTTAGAGCATTTTGCGATGAAGTGGAACCCGGTCCATCGTAACAAAATGCGACAAAAACAAAAATAGCGCGGGATTTTAAGGTTATCAAAACCGTGCGCGAGCTGAAAGTGGGGCCAAAGACAATTGCCTAGCCGCTTTTGGTCAAGAAAAAGGCCCCGGGCATGAGCCGGGGCCTTTCTAATCCCAGTCGTAATCCTCAGCCCTTGGCGCGCTGACGGATCATGAAATTGTCGTAGGTATATTCGCCAATCTGGAACCAAAGATATTCTTCGTTCCGGAAGCCCATATAGGCATCGTGGATCTTCTTGAAGTTCTCATTGGTCCCTGCGATTTCGGCGTAGGTTTCCCCTGCCGCCTTGTAGCAGGCTTCCATGATTTCAGGGGAGAACGGACGCAACTGGGCGCCGCCCTGCTGGACGAGGCGCTTAATGGCGGCCGGGTTACGGGCGTCATATTTGGCCTGCATGTCAACATTGGCCTGGGCCGCCGCTGCTGCAAGGAGGCTCTGATAGGATTTCGGCAATTCGGCCCATTTGGCATTGTTGATAAAGAAATGCAGCGATGCGCCGCCTTCCCACCAACCGGGATAGTAGTAGAAAGGTGCGACTTTGTTGAAGCCGAGCTTCTCGTCGTCATAGGGGCCGACCCACTCCGCGGCATCGATCGTGCCTTTTTCAAGCGCCGGATAGATGTCGCCGCCTGCGATCTGCTGCGGTACCGCGCCGAGCTTGGCGAGCACTTTACCAGCGAGGCCGCCGATACGCATTTTCAAGCCTTTGAAATCTTCAATCGACTTGATTTCCTTGCGGAACCAGCCGCCCATCTGCGTGCCGGTGTTGCCACCAGGCATCGAAATGAAGTTATAGGATTTGAAGAACTCGTTCATGAGATCGAGCCCGCCGCCATGATAGAACCATGCGTTCTGCTGGCGTGAATTGAGGCCGAACGGCACGGCTGTGGCGAAAGCAAACGTCGGATCTTTGCCGAAATAGTAATAGGGCGCCGTATGGCACATTTCGACGGTGCCATTGGTGACGGCATCGGCGGCCTGCAGGCCCGGCACGATTTCACCGCTGGCGAAGACTTGGATCTGGAACTTGTTGTCTGTCGCTTCTGCAACCGATTTCGAGAGCGTTTCAGCTGCGCCATAGATTGTGTCGAGCGACTTCGGGAAGCTCGATGTCAGGCGCCATTTGATTTCGGGAGCGGATTGGGCAATGGCCGGCTTGGCCAGTGCAGCGCCAGCGAGCCCTAGACCCGCGGCTTTAACAAATTGACGTCTCTTCATTGTGCGATCCCCCTTTTTTTGATGGTTAAACCCAATGCATGGCTGCACATTAACCAAAGCATGGCATTGATACGTAGAACTCTCAAGTTGGACCAATGGCGAGTGTGCGGAGGAGGGGATTTTGGCGTTGATATCATATCTGACGACGGTGCGGCTCGATGCCGGTGCCCGACGCTTTCTCGCCGAAGATCTAAAAGCGGCGGGGATTTCCCGTCCGCTGATGGTCACGGATCGCGGTGTGCGGGCGGTTGGCCTCCTTGATCAGGTCCTCAAGGACGGGGGAATCGACGCAGGACTCCCGATTTTTGGCGACACCCCTTCAAATCCGACCGAAGAAGCGGCCGAACAGGCGCTCGCGTTTTACCGCGAGGCGAAATGTGACGGGCTCATCGCTTTAGGGGGCGGCTCGGCAATGGACCTCGCCAAAGCGGTCGCCATTATGGCCGCTCATGAGGGGCCGCTTGCATCCTTCGCGGTCGTCAATGGCGGGATACCGAAGATAACGGCTGAGACCGCTCCGACGCTTGCTATTCCCACGACGGCGGGAACAGGAAGCGAAGTGGGTCGCGGCGCGATCATCAGTTTTCGTGATGGGCGCAAGCTGGGTCTCCTTTCGCCTTATCTCATTCCCAAGCGCGCGATTTGCGATCCTGAATTAACTTTGGGTTTGCCAGCGATGTTGACGGCTGCGACCGGCATGGATGCGATTAGTCATTGCATCGAGTGTTTTATCTCGCCGACTGATAATCCTGTGGCGGCGGCTATTGCGATTGACGGATTGGAACGCGCGATTATTGCGCTACCGCGCGCGGTGTCGCATCCGAATGATATCGGGGCACGACGCGAAATGATGATTGCGGCAATGGAAGGTGCGCTCGCTTTTCAAAAAGGTTTAGGCGCAGTGCATGCCTTGTCGCATCCACTCGGCGGCTATCGCGATTTGAAACTCCATCACGGTACGTTGAATGCGATTTTGTTGCCGCCTGTATTGCGGTTTAATGAGTCAGTCTGCGCCAAAACCTTTCCGCGATTGAAGCAAGCGGTTGGCCTTGCGCCGAGCGGCGATTTTGCTGCCTTCATGCATGAATTTGCAGCGTCTTTAGGAATTCCTATGCGCTTGCGGGATATTCACGTCCCGCGTGAAATCTTAGCAGAGGTTTCATGTCTCGCGCCGCGTGATCACACCCATGCGACCAATCCGCGTGTGGCAACGGAAGCCGATTATCTCGCGATGCTCGAAGAGGCGTTTTGATCACCTATTTCCGCGCATAAAAAAGGGGCCAGTGCGGCCCCTTTTTCAATTCAAATTGAAGGCAACAGTTTACTTGGTTGCCGCTTCATACATTTCGAGAACATAATCCCAGTTCACGAGATGATCGACAAAGGCCTTGAGATAATCAGGGCGACGATTGCGATAATCAATGTAATAAGAATGTTCCCAGACATCGACGCCGAGGATCGGCGACGCGCCGGTCACGAGCGGGCTTTCGCCATTCGGTGTCTTTGAGATTTCAAGCTTGCCATTCTTGACCGAGAGCCATGCCCAGCCCGAACCGAATTGGGTTGTACCCGCAGCGATAAACTCTTCTTTGAATTTATCGACCGAGCCAATGTCAGAAATGATGGCCTTTTCAATCTTGCCGGGGATCGCGCCGCCGCCATTGGGCTTCATCCAGTTCCAGAAATGGATGTGGTTGTAATGCTGGCCCGCATTGTTGAAGAGACCCGCATGTTTGCCATGGGATCCGCGCACGATGTCTTCGAGCGACTTGCCCTCGAATTCCGTGCCCTTCACCAGATTGTTGCCATTATTCACATAAGCGAGGTGATGCTTGTCGTGATGATATTCGAGCGTCTCCTTGGACATATAGGGCTGGAGCGCGTCATAAGCGTAGGGCAGATCGGGAAGTGAGAACATCGGGGTTTATCTCCTGTTGTGACGTCTCAGGGGTTTAAAAGCGGAGCTGACCGGTCCCCGCTTACGAAACGGGGTCAAACTGCCAGCGACAATGCCTATTTAGGCGGGAAATCCGCCTCCCGCAATGCGGCATTTCATCGAGGCGGGGGGTGCGGCTTTCCGCAGCTTGCAGCATTCACGCGGGCATGATGATGTGGTGACCGAAGGGTGCGGTCCCATCCGATCCGCTCCCGAATGATCGAGGTATCGACGATGAGCGAGAGAAAAGCGGTTAAAAAATTCCTGTTGAGTGATGCGGAATGGCGGCAGCGTCTGACGCCCGAGCAATATCGCATCGCGCGGGAACATGGGACCGAGCGCGCCTGCACAGGGCCGGGTTGGGATGAAAAACGCGAAGGCGTCTATCGTTGCGTATGCTGTGAAACCGATCTTTTTGAATCGCGGACAAAATTTGAATCGGGAACAGGGTGGCCCAGCTTCTTTCAGCCCATCGCGCCCGAGCTCGTCGAAGAGCATGAGGATCTAACGCTCGGGATGCGGCGCGTAGAAGTACTGTGTGGCGTATGCGATGCGCATCTCGGCCATGTTTTTCCTGACGGACCACGCCCGACAGGGTTGCGTTACTGTATTAATGCAACGGTTTTGAAATTCATTCCGGATGAAATGTAATCCATGAGTGATCAGCCTCACCTTCTTGATCGTGCCCGCGCGCAGCTTCTTGTTGTCGATATTCAAGAGAAGCTCATTGGCACGATCCATAAGGTGGAGGCGATGATTGATCGCACGCGGTTGGTGATTGCCGCGGCACGCACGCTAAATATTCCGATCACGATTTCGGAACAATATCCAAAAGGGCTTGGGCCGACCGATGCTTCGTTGCGCGAAGCGTGTGGCAATGCCGCGCCTGTTTTTGCCAAAACAGCATTTTCTTGTTTGCGTGACGAGGCGATCCTTAACCATCTTGCCGCTGACAAGACGCGGCAACAGCTCGTGATTGTCGGCATGGAAGCGCATGTTTGCGTGTTACAAACCGCGCTTGATGCGGTGGCGCAGGGCTATTCGGTTTTTGTGGCCGGCGATGCCATCTCGAGCCGTAGCGCTTCTGACGTTGAGTCTGCAAAACATCGCATGGCGCAAACTGGTGTTACAATGATTTCAGCCGAGATGGCGTTTTTCGAGTGGCTCGAACGCTCGGGTACACCCGAATTTAAAACGCTTTCGCTTTTGTTGCGTTAATGCGCTTTCTGATCATTTCATTTTGAAATGACAGCAAATCCAGCTTTTTCGAAAATGGATTTAGCAGCGGATGAGTTCAGAAAACGCAAGAATTTTTCAGCCTCAGGATTTTTGCTGAGCGCGGTAACCGCAAAGGGGTAGATAATCGGATCATGACTTTCTGCCGGAAACGTCGCGATCACTTTGACTGATTTTTCAACCCGCGCATCCGTTGCATAAACGATCCCGAGCGGCGCTTCGTTGCGCGCGACAAAGGCAAGAGCGGCCCTGACATTATCAGTTTGCGCAAGCTTAGATTCGACGATGGTCCAAAGCCCTAATTTCTGAAGCGCACTCTTCGCATACATGCCAACCGGCACAGAATTCACTTCGCCGGTCGCGAGTTTTCCGTCACCCAGCGCTTTTGCGAAGGCGTCCGGCGTAAAATCGAGCGTCGATAATGCACTTGTCGTTGGTGCGACGACGACAAGCCTATTACCCAGAAGATTGCTCCGCGTGTCCGAACGGATGAGTTTCTTCTCGTCAAGATAATCCATCCATTTGAGATCGGCCGATGCGAAAATATCTGCCGGAGCAGCCGCTTCGATTTGTTTGGCGAGAGCGGATGACGCTGCGAAGGAAAATCTCACTTCTGTACCCGTCTCGGCGCTGAAAGGCTTGCCGGCTTCTTCCAAGGATTCTTTGAGCGATGCAGCAGCGAAAACAAGAATCGGGTCATTGCCGGCAAAGGCTGTATTGATGGAAAAAATATTGATGACGGACAGAGCAAGACCTAGCGCAACAGACCTCAAACGAACACGAACTGTTGTGAAATGAGTCATCAGTGCGGACCTTCGGTCTTAGGGGATTTTTATCTGGAAGCATTCGCCTGCAAACCGGAACCGCACGACCGGATGACAAGGGGAAAGGGCGCGCAGCCATCCCCCATCGCGAATGGGCCAAAAGGGCGCTGAAGAGGGCGATTTGTCAAGACGCTTTGAACAGCCTAAATCGGGATCATGATGTCACGTCCCCCTGTCTCGAATGAGATGTCCGACCTGCCGCCCGATCAGCTCGAGGATGATGAGCTAGATACGGAAGACGAAGGCGTGTCGGATGCCACGGGTGAACTTGATTTGGGCCTTGAGGCGGAAGCCACGCCCCAACGATTGAAAGCCGGTGTTGAAGTTATTCAAACTGCGCTGAAAACACTGCCCAATGCGCCGGGCGTCTATCGCATGATCGATGGCGAAGGCGCGGTGCTTTATGTTGGTAAAGCCAAGAGCCTCAAAAAGCGTGTGTCGAATTATGCGCGCGGTGTGGGGCATACGAGTCGCATCGCCCGCATGATTGCGGAAACGGCGGCGATGGAATTCGTCACCACCGAGACCGAGACCGAAGCGTTATTGCTTGAAGCCAATTACATCAAGCAATTGAAGCCACGCTTCAATGTGTTGCTGCGCGACGATAAGAGTTTTCCCTATATTCTTGTCACGTCAGATCACGTTGCGCCGCAACTCACCAAACATCGCGGGGCGCGCACAAGGCAGGGGCATTATTTTGGACCATTTGCCAGCGTATGGGCGGTTAATCGAACCATCGCTGCGTTGCAACGTGCCTTTCTTCTGCGCACTTGCACGGATTCTTATTATGAAAATCGTTCGCGACCTTGTTTGCTTTATCAAATCAAACGCTGTGCCGGCCCTTGCACCGGCGAAATTGATGCACCGGGTTATCAACGGCTAGTTACTGAGGCGCGCGATTTTCTCACGGGCAAAAGTCAGGCGGTGAAGGCGCAACTCGCCGAGACGATGCAAGCGGCCTCCGATGCGCTTGATTTTGAAACCGCCGCGCGTATTCGGGACCGCTTGGCGGCCTTGTCAGCAATTGTTTCGACGCAAGATATCAATCCTCAAACAGTCGAAGAAGCCGATGTCTTTGCGCTTCATGAAGAAGCCGGGCAATTTTGTATCGAAGTATTTTTCTTCCGCAATTATCAGAATTGGGGCAATCGCGCTTATTATCCGCGTGCCGATAAATCTATAGCGGTTGAGGAAATCCTCACGCAATTCGTTGCGCAATTTTATGATGACAAGCCCGCGCCCCGACTAGTTTTGTTGTCGCATGAGCTTGGAGAAGCGGGATTGCTTGCTGAAGCACTGTCATTGCGTGCCGGACATAAGATCGAAGTGACGGCTCCCAAGCGCGGCGAGAAGCGCGATCTTGTCGATCACGCCGCAACCAATGCGCGCGAAGCCTTGTCGCGGCGTTTGTCGGATACCGCATCGCAAAAGCAATTGCTCGCAGCGCTTGCTCCTGTCTTTGATTTGGCGCACCCGCCGCGTCGCGTAGAAGTCTATGATAACTCTCATATTATGGGCACGAACGCCGTTGGTGCGATGGTGGTTGCGGGCGCGATGGGATTTTCAAAGCCGCATTATCGGACCTTCAACATCAAATCCGAAGACATTACACCGGGTGATGACTTTGGCATGATGCGCGAAGTGCTCATGCGTCGCTTTGCCCGGCTTCAAAAAGACTCGCCCCGTATCGATGAAGCCGGTGAGCCCTCTGATGACGCCATGCCCGATTGGCCCGATCTTGTTTTGATTGACGGCGGCAAAGG
>CAWUMH010000050.1:0-11589 GCA_963923565.1 uncultured Alphaproteobacteria bacterium | reverse complement strand
AGAGCCTCGGCAATTTCGTAACGATTAATGAATTGCTGGCGACAGATAAATTTGGCGGGCGTTCATGGTCTGGCGAAGTATTGCGTCTCGCGATGCTCAAGACACATTATCGCCAACCGATTGATTTTACCGTGAAGGCGTTGGAAGAGGCGGAGAAGACGCTCGCAACATGGGCCGAGCTCGCGGGTCGTCATAAAGTATCTCTGACATCGGGTCCGATTGAACCTGCGCTCCTTGATGCGTTGAAAGATGATTTGAATACGGCGGCTGCTTTTGCGGTATTGTCTGAGTTTGCAAGAAAGGGGCGCGCGAATTTTAATGACGCGCAGGCGCTTGCATATTGTGCTGACTTTCTAGGTTTTAATACAAAGAGTTGGCTCTCACGTTCTGAAGCAACGGATGTATTGACAGTCTTTGATCCGGCCTTGAAGGCCAAAGCCGACACGCTTGTTGCTGAACGCCTCGAAGCGCGACGGAACAAAAACTTCGCTGAATCCGATCGTATTCGCGATGAATTACTCGCGATGGGCGTTCAATTGAAGGACGGCAAGGATCCTGTCACCGGCGAACCCACAACCGCGTGGGAGGTCAAGAGATGAGTTCTTTATGCTTTTACGTCATTGCGAGCGAACGCGAAGCAATCCAGTTGATGGTCCGAAATAAATCTGGATCTTTCCATTGCTTTGCTAATCGCAAACACAATCAAGAACGCTCTTCACAGGAGCGAGTGTCATGACAACGCCCGCGCTTCGTCCTTATCTGCCAAAAGATGTGCCTTTTCTCCTGCGTATGACGCGCGGGAGCATCACACAATTGGCGCAGGATGACTATTCGCCAGGGCAAATCGAAGCCTGGGTCGAGAGTTTTTCCGATGAAGCAGCGTTTGCGGCGCGTCTCGCGGCAGGCCTTACTTTGGTTGCAACGATTGATGGATTTCCTGCAGGCTATGCGATGCTCAAAGGCAAAGATGAAATCGATCTTCTTTATGTCGCGCCGGGTCTCGTGCGGCGCGGTGTGGCTTCAGCTTTGATCGAAGCGCTTGAAAAGCTCGCCGCTGCGCGCGGGGCAACACAACTGAGCGCAAAAGCCAGCGATGTCGCGCGGCCATTCTTTTCAGCGCGTGGCTATGAGCCACAAAGCCGTAACACCGTGCCGCTTGGAGACGAGTGGCTTGGTCATACGGTGATGATGAAATCCTTTGGCGCGCAGCCCTCTCCTCTTCATTGAAAGTCGAGCACTATGTCTCTTGATCGGGTTTATCTCTTCGACACAACATTGCGTGATGGGGCGCAGACGACGGGCGTCGATTTTTCACTGGCCGATAAAATTCAGATTACCACAATGCTTGATGGTCTAGGCGTTGATTATGTTGAGGGCGGTTATCCCGGCGCCAATCCGATGGATACGGAATTCTTTTCCGTGAAGCGCACGAAAAAGGCGCGCTTCACGGCGTTTGGTATGACGAAAAAAATTGGACGTTCCGCTTCGAATGATCCGGGTATTGCAGCGCTTTTGGAGTCCAAGAGTGACGCGATATGTTATGTCGGCAAGGCATGGGATTATCAGGTCCGCGTTGCCCTTGAGGCGTCGCTTGAAGACAATCTCGACAGTATCCGCGACAGTGTCGCAACCGCTGTTAAGTCCGGTCGTGAGACCATGCTCGATTGCGAGCATTTTTTTGATGGCTATAAGGCTAATCCTGACTACGCGTTGAGCGTCGCAAAGGCGGCCTATGAAGCCGGCGCGCGGTGGGTTGTGTTGTGCGACACCAATGGCGGCACACTCCCGCATGAAGTTGAACGTATTGTTCGCGATGTGATCAAACATATTCCGGGAGATCACTTAGGCATTCATGCGCATGATGATACAGGGCAGGCCGTTGCCAATTCGCTCGCAGCGGTGCGCGCAGGCGTGCGTCAAATTCAAGGCACATTGAATGGTTTGGGCGAGCGTTGCGGCAATGCCAACCTTGCGACGATCATTCCCACCTTGAAATTGAAATCGGAATTCTCACACCAATTCACGACCGGCATCAGTGACGAAGCGCTTTCGAAACTCACACAAGTGTCGCGTGGGCTGGATGAAATCTTAAACCGGTCGCCCAATCGTCATGCACCCTATGTCGGTGCGTCGGCCTTTGCGACAAAGGCAGGCATTCACGCTTCCGCCGTTATGAAAGATCCGCAAACTTACGAACATGTTGCGCCCGAAAGCGTGGGCAATCGTCGTAAAGTCTTGGTCTCTGATCAAGCGGGGCGTTCGAATATTCTCGCTGAGCTGGAGCGGCTTGGCATTGCGGTCAAGAAAGACGATCCACGCGTGACGCGCCTGCTTGACGAAGTGAAAGAGCGTGAAGGTTTAGGCTATTCCTATGAAGGGGCTGACGCGAGTTTCTTTTTGCTCGCCCGCCGCATCATTGGTGAAGTACCGGAGTTTTTCCGCGTTGAACGCTTCAGCGTGAATGTCGAGCGGCGGTTCATTGAGGGCAGCGAGACGGAGACAGTCGCGGAAGCCTTTGTGAAAGTGAATGTTGACGGTGACACATTGATTTCTGCGGCTGAAGGCAATGGCCCGGTCAATGCGCTCGATCTCGCTTTGCGCAAGGACCTCGGAAAATATCAACGTCATATCGAAACGCTCGCAATCGTCGATTATAAAGTCCGTGTATTTCAGGGCGGGTCTGATGCAGTCACACGTGTTTTGATTGAGACGGCCGATAAATCCGGCGAGCGTTGGACGACGGTTGGTGTAAGTGGAAATATTATCGACGCTTCATTTCAGGCGCTGATCGATTCCATTAATTATAAATTATTGAAGAGCGGTGCTACCGCCTGATCGCTTATAAATTTGCCAGCATTTCACCATCCGCTTCCCTCAAGAATCGGTGATGAAGCTTTTGTTGGATCATGGGCACAATATCTTCGGCACGTTCAGCAACGATATAGCTGACTTCAAGTCCCGGCCGAATAAATTCGAAATTCCGCATATGCGCCATCAGGGTAATGAGCGGGCGCCAGAAGCCTTTGATATCGGCAATCACAATCGGCTTTGAATGACGACCGAGTTGCGCCCATGTGAGTTGCTCGACAAGTTCTTCTAGCGTGCCCACGCCACCGGGAAGAGCCACAAACGCATCCGATTTTTCAAACATCATCCGTTTGCGTGTATGCATGTCATCAACGACGATATTTTCATCCGCCTCCTCGAACATGATCTCGCGATCTTTGAGAAAGCGCGGAATGATTCCGGTCACAGTGCCGCCGTGATTTTTAACGGATTTTGCAACAGCGCCCATCAAGCCGACATTGCCGCCGCCATAAACAAGACGCGCGCCGGCCTCCGCCATGCTTTTGCCCAGTTCGTTTGCGGCAGTCTCGAAAGCGGGATCGGTTCCAAAACCTGAACCGCAATAAACACAGATTGAAAGTGGATTTTTCATAATTGAATCTTCGCATTGACACTGGGTAATGGTCAAGGTGAACACCATATGCGTCGATGGTGGCGTCGTGGGTCGAATTGTGTTTGACTGTCTTTATAAAAGTTTGCGGGGGGGCATCATTATGAGCAATCGCGTTTGGATCGGCATCGGTCTTTTGCTTGTTCTGGCAGCGGTTGCCGTGTTTCAACTTGTGCCGGGTCTGGGGCCAACGGCCGGCGATAATTCCAAAGCTCCCGTTGCATCGGCACCCGCGCCGAAAGTCGAGGCGCCCAAACCGCCCGAACCCGTTCAGCCGACCATCGTTCCGCCGAGCTTTGATGTGGTACGAGTTGAACCGAATGGCGATTTAGTTGTCGGTGGTCGCGGTCAGGCAGGGTCCCAAGTGGCACTTTTGGCTGATGGAAAGCCGATTGAAACAACAAAGGTCGGTGAAAACGGCCAATTTGCGATGGTACCGCCGTCGCTATCCTCGGGACCTCATTCCCTCACACTGATGATGACGCTCCCGGACGGGAAAACGGTTCCATCCGCTCAAAGTGTGGCAGTGGATGTCCCCCAGGCCAAAAAAGGTGCGGTTCTTGTCGCCAAAACCGAGCCGGGTAAAGCGACCGAATTGCTCGCGCCCCTCGGTTCCGATTCGTCCGGCGATTTGGTCGTCAATAAGCCGACGGCCGACGGCCCGCGTGCGATTGTCGGGATCACGGTGGTTGAGGCGGATGAAACCGGCGCCCTTTATGTCGCCGGCAAAGCGGCAGGTGGTTCGTCGGTTCGGCTTTATTTGAACGATACTCTTGTCGGCACGGCTGATACATCGACCAATTCGTCCTGGTCCTTCCGGATCGAAAAGGGTGTCGTTCCCGGTCATTATCGGGTGCGTGTGGATGATGCCGATCCAAAATCGGGCAAAGTCTTCTCCCGTGCTGAAGTCGGCTTCGATATGCCGGAATTGTCGACGCCCGGCAGTTCTCAAACCGTCGCGCCGTCAGGCGGGACAACCACCGCAACGCAGACGACGACTGCGCCGGCAAAATCGGCTTCAGTGACCATCCCGTCGATTGAAACAGCGACCGTGGTGCGGGGTGATAGCCTTTGGCGGATCAGCAGCAAAACCTATGGGTCCGGCTTCCGTTACACGGAAATCCATCAAGCCAATCGTGAGCAAATTCGCGATCCTGATCTGATCTATCCGGGCCAAATCTTCGTCTTGCCGAAACTGCCCGAATAGTCGGATTTCCAGGGTCTTGCATTTCTGCAGACCTCGATCGCATTTCGGCAGGATGAAACTTTTGCGCTTCGCTCCCAATTGAGTGATAAGGATGCGCCATCGGCCCCTCGGGGCCGATCATTTTTCGTGACGTCCTGTTTCTGTCTGGAGTTCTTATGGCTCGTTCCATGTCCCGCGGTCGCCCCTCCTCGCAAGCCGTAACCTTACGGCCCGGGTCATCCATGTGGCGGACGGTGAAAGGATTCTGGCCTTATCTCTGGCCGGAAGACCGCGCTGATCTTCGTATGCGGATTATCATGGCCACGGGTCTTCTGATTGCTGCAAAACTCGTCACGATTGCTGTTCCTTACACATTCAAATGGGCGACTGATGCCTTGGCGCCGGCGGCACTCGCCGACATGGATCAGTCGTTCCTGTTCATCGGCATTCCGATCGCGCTGACACTGCTTTACGGTTTTTCACGCGTATTGATGGCGCTTCTCACGCAAGTGCGTGATGCGTTATTTGCCGCTGTGGCGATGCATTCGGTGCGACGTCTCGCGAATGAAACATTCGAACATATGCATCGACTGTCTTTGCGCTTCCATCTCGAGCGCAAGACGGGTGGTTTGACGCGTGTTCTTGATCGCGGTCGCGCGGGTATTGAATCGATTGTGCGCATGACGATGCTCACACTCGCGCCGACGATTGTTGAATTCGTGATGATCCTTGCGGTTCTGCTTTATGAGTTTGATTGGCGTTATGCGATTGTAACAATCCTTATGATCGTGGCCTATATGGTGTTTACGACCAAAGCGACCGAATGGCGTATGAATATTCGCCGATCGATGAATGATAGCGATACGGATGCGAGCGGCAAAGCCGTTGACAGTCTTTTGAATTTTGAAACGGTCAAATATTTCGGTGCCGAGCCGCGCGAGGCTGCACGTTATGACAAAGCCATGGAAAAATTTGAGAAGGCCAGTGTCAAAGCCTATGTCTCGCTTGCGGTTTTAAACTCAGGGCAGGCGATTATTTTTACGCTTGGCTTGACGGTTTGTATGGCGCTTGTCGTGCAAGGCATTCGCGATGGTCGTCATACGGTTGGCGATTTTGTGCTCGTGAATGCGATGTTGATCCAGCTTTATCAGCCTTTGAATTTCATGGGCATGGTCTATCGCGAAATCAAACAGGCCTTGATCGATATCGATATGATGTTTGATATTTTGGATCAGGATCCTGAAATTGCCGATCGTCCGGGCGCAAAACCCCTTATGATTGAAAAAGGCGAAGTGCGTTTCGATCATGTGCAATTCGCCTATACGCCGGAACGGACCATTCTTGATGGTGTTGATTTTACAGTTCCTGCGGGCAAGACGGTGGCGATTGTTGGCCCTTCAGGCGCGGGTAAATCAACGATCTCGCGTTTGATGTTCCGTTTTTATGAACCGCAAGCCGGCCGTATTTTGATCGATGGTCAGGATATTGGCGATGTAAAGCAAATCAGCTTGCGTGCGGCTATCGGTATGGTGCCGCAAGATACGGTGCTTTTTAACGATACGATTTATTACAATATTCGTTATGGGCGCTGGGATGCTACGCGCGAAGAAATCGAGGCGGCAGCCAAACTCGCGCAGATTGATGACTTCATCAAATCCTTGCCGGATGGTTATGAAACGAATGTTGGCGAACGCGGCTTGAAGCTTTCAGGCGGTGAAAAGCAACGCGTTGCTATTGCCCGCACCATTTTGAAAGGCCCGCCGATCCTCGTGCTCGATGAGGCAACCTCCGCGCTCGATAGTTTCACAGAACGTGAAATTCAAAATGCGCTTGAGGCCGTGTCGCGCGGGCGGACGACGCTTGTCATCGCGCATCGGCTTTCGACCATCATCAATGCGGATGAAATCCTTGTTCTCGAAAAAGGCCGGATTGCCGAACGCGGGCGCCATCAGACTTTGCTCGATAAAAAGGGCATCTATGCCGAGTTGTGGCAACGCCAACGTGAGGCGGCCGAGGCCCTTCAAACCCTCGAGAAAACGGGTGAAACATTGACCGAGCCCGTTCTTCTGGCCAATAAGGTGTAAGGGCAGGGTGCCCTGTTCGGGACAAGTATGATGTCGATTTTGGATTCGGTTAGGAAGCAGCTCGTTCCCATCCACCGCGAGGGTTGGCCCTTTATCGCCATTTTTGCGGTTGTGGCCAATCTTCTGGCCTGGATCTGGTCGCCGCTCGGCTGGATTGGCGGCATTTTGACCGTTTGGTGCATTTATTTTTTCCGCGATCCGGTCCGCACGGTGCCGGTCGGCGAGGGTCTCGTCATTTCTCCTGCCGATGGTCGTGTCTCGATGATTGTCGAAGCGGTGCCGCCCCCGGAGCTCGGTCTGTCCGACGAACCGATGACGCGGATCTCGATTTTCATGAATGTGTTTAATTGCCATGTGAACCGTGTTCCGGTGTCGGGCACGATTGAGACAATTGCCTATCGGCCGGGTCTCTTTCTCAATGCTGAGCTCGATAAAGCGAGTGAAGATAATGAGCGCAACGCGATCATTGTAAATACCGGGCGTGAGCGTTTCGGAGTCGTGCAGATTGCGGGCTTGATCGCGCGTCGCATTGTTGGCTTTGTCGAAGAAGGTGATCGTCTTTCCGTGGGCGAACGGTTCGGCTTGATCCGTTTTGGTTCACGCGTCGATGTCTATTTGCCTGATGACTATCATCCGCTTGTGGGCGTCGGACAAACAACGATTGCGGGTGAAACAGTTATTGCGTCACGCAATGATGCCTCAAGCGAACGTCATTTTCAAAATCTATGACTGATCTTTTTCCGCCCTTTGAGCCTGATAAGGATCCGCGTCCGCGCCGCTTCAATGCGGTGCCTTTACGCGTTCTCATTCCTAATCTTGTAACGCTGTTATCCTTATGCGCGGGGCTGACAGCTATCCGCTTTGCCTATGAAGGGCAATTGCGCTCTGCCTTGCTTGCCATTCTCGTTGCCGCGATTCTTGATGGGCTTGATGGACGTATCGCGCGTTTGCTCAAAGGAACATCACGCTTTGGCGCCGAGCTTGATAGTCTCGCCGATTTTCTGAGCTTCGGCGTATCACCGGCGATCATTCTTTACATCTATGGTCTCAATGAATTGAATTCGATCGGATGGATCACGGTCATTCTGTTCTCATCGGCGTCGGCTCTTCGGCTCGCGCGATTTAATGTGATGATCGATGATCCGGCGCGTCCCGAATGGCAGAAGAATTTCTTTATTGGCATTCCTGCACCTGCTGGTGCTCTCACCGGCTTATTGCCTGCCTATCTTCTTGATTTGGGCTTTGAGATACCGCCTGGTTTTGCTGTGGTTGAGGCGGCCTATATTCTCTTCATCGCTTTTATGATGGTGAGTCGTATCCCCACTTACGCCGGAAAGACTTTCGGCAGCCGCGTGCCACGTGAATGGGTCTTGCCGCTTTTTGTCATCGTGATTGCGGTGGTGGCTTTGCTGGTGACCTATACATTCCAGTTTCTTGTCGCCACGACTCTTATCTATCTCTTGTTGATTCCGTTTGGGCTTCGGCGGTATCGCGCGCTTGAGCGGCTGCATCGGAATGCGGGGGCGCATCCTTAAGGGTTTTGGCCCTCTCAGGGGAAGGTTCACAAATGGCGTGGTTTCGTTTAGGGTCCGCCGCTCTTGAGGGGGTCGGCCCCGTCGCGGCGCCCCACTGATTGAAGGTTTAGGATGGCTAAAGAAGAAGTTCTCGAATTCCCCGGCGTGGTCACGGAATTGTTGCCGAACGCGATGTTTCGCGTTCAGCTCGAAAATGACCATGAAATCATCGCCCATACGGCGGGCAAAATGCGCAAGAACCGCATCCGTGTTTTGGCGGGTGACAAGGTTCTTGTTGAAATGACCCCCTATGATTTGACCAAGGGTCGCATCACCTATCGCTTCAAATAAGTCCGGACGCGATTTCGCCTCTCGTTCGGCATATCCTTTTTTGAACAGGATCGTCCGTGGCAACCCCGGCGCTCATTCTCGCTTCAGCCTCTCCGCGTCGCCTCGATCTCCTGCGTCAGATCGGGATAGAGCCGAGTCATCTCATGGCCGCCTCTATCGATGAGACCCCATTGAAAGGTGAATTGCCGCGCGTTCATGCGATCCGCTTGGCGCGTGAAAAAGCGGAAGCGGTTTTGGCCAAGCCGGAAACAATCGCGCTCGCAGAGACCTTTGTTGTGTTGGCAGCGGACACGGTTGTGGCTGTTGGCCGACGTATTCTACCGAAAGCCGAAACGGAAACCGAGGCGCGCGCATGTCTTGCGCTTTTATCGGGACGGCCGCACCGTGTTCATACGGCCGTGGTGGTCGCGAAAGCTGATGGGACACGTCGTCTGCGCCATGTGGAAACGCGTGTAGGTTTTAAGCGACTGTCACACGAAGAGATCGAAACCTATATCGCCTCTGGCGAATGGCAGGGCAAAGCCGGCGGTTACGCCATTCAAGGCCTGGCAGCCGCCTATATTGATTTCATCTCCGGGTCTTACTCAGGCGTTGTCGGCTTGCCGCTTTATGAGACCGCACAACTCTTGGGCAGTGTCGGCCTAGTCGCAAAGAGGGCGTCATGACCGAATCACCAGAGCGCGATGCGTCAGGAAAAGTCGTCATGCTCGGCCGCTGCCCGAATTGCAGCAAACGCGCCGTGCTCGAATATCGTCCTTTTTGCTCGAAACGCTGCGCCGATCTTGATCTCGGTCGGTGGCTCTCGGGGGATTATGCGATTCCGGCAGTCGAAAGTGATGATCCGGATGACGAAGATCACGCTCCGGGCAGCCCTGACAAATTTTGACGTAATTTAAGTCCAAGCTACGGGCTGACAGTCGGTCGGCCCAAAAATTTCAGGTTGTATATCTGACATTTTCATCCTGAAGTTGTATGATCCGTCCATGCTCGCGTGTGGATTGGGTCTCTATCGCAATGTTGAAAAGCGTAACTCTTAAATCGGTTTTTTCGGTTGCCGCGGTTCTGATGGCATTGGCTATTGCGAGCGTGCCGCTTGATCGCGTGCAAGCGGGCGAAAATCCGCCATGGAAATTATGTTTCTCTCCCGATGGTCGTTGTTCATCGCTTATACTCGAAGCGATTTCCTCGGCGCGCGAGAGCGTCCGTGTTCAGGCTTATAGTTTTACCGCGCGTCCGATTGCGGAAGCGCTTATTGAAGCGCGCCAGCGCGGCGTAGATGTGGCGGTGATTGTCGATAAGAGCCAGACCTCAGAACGCTATTCCGTCATTGCGCTTTTGAATGACGCGGGTATTCCGCTCTATGTCGATTATTGCTGCGCCATTGCCCATAATAAAGTGATGGTCATCGACGGCAAAAAGGTCGTGACGGGCTCTTATAATTTTACCAAGGGCGCCGAAACAAGAAATGCTGAAAATCTTCTCGTGATTGATGATGCCGTTATGGCGAAGGCCTATCTCGACAACTGGATTGTACATCGAGACGGTGCGCGCGTTTTCGCGGCAAAATAACTTATCGCGCTTCACGCACCGTTTTAGCGACTAGGTCGTAAAAATCTTTAGCGAAGAGCTCAGGCTGGCCGAGCGGGCGCTCCTTGATCTGTCGCCGTAACGCGCTGCGCAAATAAGTCCGTCTTTTTGTATCTTGCGCCAAGGTCACTGCTTTCTTCACATAATCATCAAATGTAAAGGCCGCGAGATCTCCAAGCCCTGCATTGGAGAGATTCGAATAACTTAACCGTTCAAAAAATGCGGTGCCAACAAGCGTGATAACGGGCACGCCCATGAAAATCGACTCGCATGTTGTTGTGCCCCCCGTTTGCGGGAATGTATCAAGCGAAATATCCATTTCATTATAGTAACGCATATGTTTGCCGCGTACGGATTCAAACAAAATGCGATCGGCCGCGACGCCCTCATCGACAAAGGCTTTGGTCATGAATTCTCGAAACGCAGCTGCACCCGCTTCCGGTCGTACAAAGAGAAATTTTGAATCGGGAACTTCTTTCAATACGCGCGCCCAAGTCGATAAAACTTTGGGACTGTATTTATAGGGATTATTCGCTGTACCGAAGGTGATAAAGCCTTTGCGCGCCGAGGGGATCACGGGAGTTATTTCTTCCGCCTCGTTAAATCCCAATCGTCCCATGGCTACCCAGCTTTTAGGCATTTCAAAAGGACGCTCTATGAGCAAGGCCGGGTCGGGCGGATTGATGAAGGGATCGACGAGAATATAATCGATGCTTTCAAGGCCCGCAGAATGCGGATAACCAAGCCAACTTGCTGTGAGCGGCGCAGGATTCCACGCCATCACTTCGAGCTTGTTCATGTCGGTGGAGCTGCCAAGTTCGAACAACATATCAAGTTGATCTTTAGCAATGAGTTCCGCCGCATCGCGATCCGCAATCGCTTTATGCCAACGGAATTGATCAACGCGGCTCGCGATATAATTCTGAATAGGGTCTGGATCATGCCGGCACCATGAATAGCAATAGACCTCAAATTTGGCGCGGTCGATAAAATCAAAGAGCGGCATCGCGAAATAGCTGACCGGATGATGGCGCAAATCGGACGACATAATCCCTAATCTAATTTTATCTCGACCTTGAATAAATGCAGGCTTCGGCAGTGGATTGAGTTTTGTCTTGGCGAGCTCGATATTTCCCCATATCCGATGTTGCTCAAGAATCTCATAACGATCTTCATCGGTCTCCACGCGCGCGAGATGGTAATGCAAAGCATCGTGAAGACTTTCATGGGCCCATGTGCGGCCCAAATCACGAAAACTACCGAGTGTTTTGACAATATCAAAGCGCCCCATGCGCACGAGAATATTGCGCGCCATGCGCACAAAGCGTGAGGGAAGAGGCCCGAGCGTTAAGGCCTTCATCACCGCTTCATAACCCGCTTGGATATGATCGGCCTCAACACCATAGCGTG
>CAWUMH010000049.1:0-11590 GCA_963923565.1 uncultured Alphaproteobacteria bacterium | reverse complement strand
TTCAAAGCGATCGGTGTGCCGTTTGAAGTGTCTGATCGCATCACGGGTAGCTCGAAATTCGGTTTCAGCCGCCTGATTAGTTTTGCTTTTGACGGCATTGCTTCGTTCTCCACTGTTCCCTTGCGTGTCTGGACCTATATCGGCGCGCTGGTGTCCGGATTCGCTTTGGTGATGGCCGCCTCCGTTGTGATCAACACGTTGATTTATGGCATTGATGTGCCGGGCTATGCGACAATTGTCGTGTCGATCACCTTCTTTGCCGGCATCCAATTGCTGTCGCTTGGCATTATTGGCGAATATATCGGCCGCATCTTTGCCGAGGTGAAACGCCGTCCGCTTTATCTTGTGGGCCAGCGCATCGGCTTTGATGAAGTGGAAGACCAACGCCGCTCATCGCGATCTTCACCGCTCACATGATCCGTCACTTCGCCTCTGTCAGCGGCTTTACACTTCTCTCACGCCTCAGCGGTTTTGTGCGCGATGTTTTGCTCGCTTCTATCATGGGATCAGGCCTGATCGCTGACGCCTATTTTATCGCACAACGTCTACCCAATCACTTCCGTGCGATTTTTGGCGAAGGCGCCTTCAATTCAGCCTTTGTGCCCGCTTATGCGCGCGAACTCGAAGAGCGCGGAGAGGACGCCGCGCGTCGTCTCGCGGGATCAATTCTTTCCGCACTCATGCTCATTCTTGTTGTGCTGAGTGTGATTGCGATGTGGCAGATGCCCTTCGTGATCGATCTTCTCGCACCCGGTTTTTCTGATGAACCTGAAAAATATGCGTTGGCGGTTACCCTCACGCGCATCACTTTTCCCTATCTTCTCTTTGTTTCGCTCGTCACACTGATCTCGGGCACGTTGAATGCGCATAATCACTTTGCAAGCGCCGCAGCCGTACCCATTCTTCTCAACCTCGCCATTATTGTCGCACTTGCTTGCGCGTTTCTATTTCCTTCTGCGGCTCATGCGGCGGCATGGGGCATTGTGATTTCTGGCGTGTTACAACTCGCACTCGTCGCTATCAATGCGAAGCGCGCGAACTGCTTGCCGCGTTTCGTATGGCCTGAACACTCAGCATCGCTGAAACGTTTTCTGCGCGCGCTCGGCCCTGCTGTCATTGGCTCAGCAGGTGTTCAAATCGCGATTTTTGCCGATACAATCATCGCGTCGCTATTGCCAACGGGCGCGGTGTCGGCCATCTCCTATGCCGATCGTCTTTATCAGTTGCCTCTCGGTTTGATCGGCATTGCCGCAGGCACGGTCCTTCTGCCGGAAATGAGCCGTCATCTTGGTCGCAATGATCATGCAACGGCCCATGCCGCGCAAAATCGTTCGATGGCGCTGACTATTCTTTTGACAATGCCTTTCTTCGTCGCGTTTCTGTCTATCCCTGAAGAGATCATGCGCGGCGTGTTTATGCATGGTCGGTTCACAGCAGCTGACGCCAGCGCATCAGCGCTTGTTCTCGCCGCCTATGGTATTGGCATATTGCCGGTGGTGTTGATCCGGTCGCTTGTGGCGAGTTTCCATGCGCGCCAAGATACGATGACGCCTTTGATCGCTGCCTTTATTGGTATTGCAATCAATGTCCTCTTGAAGATGGTGCTCTATCAATCATGGGGCGCATCAGGACTGGCTTTCGCAACGGCTATCGGTGCGTGGGTCAATGGGACCCTGTTGGCGCTTCTCGCCTATCGCAAATCGTGGTTCGCGCCCGATCATCATTTAACGCGTTTTATAATTACAACGGTCATCGCCGCCCTCATTCTCGCGGCCGTTACACCGAGCTTGAAAATTATGTCCTTGTCTATGACGGCAACGCTTCCCATGAGCGCAGCACTGATGCTGATCGCGCTGGGTCTTTCGGGCGGTGTGATTTATGCCCTCAGCGTAGGGATTGTTGCGCGTCTTCTTAAAGTCCCGCTTCCGCTTCGTTTACGTTGATCACGATCAATGCTTCGCGCAGCACCTGATGCCAGAGTCACCGCATTCCTCTGTTCCCAACAAAAGGAAGCGGATCATGAAAACCAATATCGGCGTTATTGATCGAAGCCTGCGTCTCATCATTGGCGCTTTACTCGTCGCTTGGGCCCTTCCTGTCGGATTTCCGCCCATGGAGTATAATTGGATTGGGTGGATTGGCGTCCTGCCGATTGTCACAGCGCTTGTCGGCTATTGCCCGCTCTACGGGTTTCTCGATCTCACGACCAATGGCCGTCCAAGACTCCACGCTTAAATATTTCTTCATGAGGAAATAAAAAGGGCGCCCCGTAAGGCGCCCTTCATTCATTGAGTTCAAAAAGCTCAGAACGTCTTTGCGCCACGCACAAGAACATAATAGGCGTAAAGGGAAGTTGTGCCGCAGATATAAAGGCGGTTGCGATTGATTCCACCGAAGCAGACATTCGCGACAACTTCCGGCACATGCACTTTCGCGATCAATGTGCCATCCGGATCATAGACATGCACGCCATCACCCGCAGACGTCCAGATGCGCCCGTCTTCATCAACGCGCAACCCATCAAAAAGCCCATTAGTGCATGTTGCAAACAGGCGACCATTCTTGATCTTGTCGCCATCGACATCAAAAACGCGGATGTGGCGCGGACCATTCTCAACATGGGTCGCACCCGTATCAACGATATAGAGTTTCTTTTCATCCGGTGAGAAGGCCAAACCATTCGGACGCACGAAATCATCGGCAACGCGCGTAATGGCACCGCTCTTCCCGTCGATGCGATAGACATGGCAGCCATCCTGCTCCATCGGCGAGCGCAAGCCTTCATAGTCCCAATCGATGCCGTAAGCGGGATCGGTAAACCAAATCGAATCGTCAGTTTTCACCACCGCATCATTTGGCGAATTAAAACGCTTGCCATTGAAGTGTTCAGCAAGAGTCGTGATCGTGCCGTCGATTTCCGTGCGCGACACACGACGGCCGCGATGTTCGCAGCTGATCAAACGACCTTGACGGTCAATTGTATGGCCATTGGTGTAATTCGAAGGGTTACGAAATTCGGAGACGCTGCCATCGGTCTCGTCGTACCGCATCATCCGATTATTCGGAATGTCGGACCAGATGAGATAGCGACCCGCCGGAAAGTAAGCAGGCCCTTCTGCCCAGCGACAGCCGACATAAAGCCGATCGAGTTTTGCGGTGCCGTTGAAAAGCCCCGCTCCTCTTTTGTCGAGCACCTCGAAAGGCGTCGGCAGAATATCATCGTATGGTCCGCTCATTGGTCCTCCCCCTTCTCATTTTCTGAGATTTTTATGCCCGATGATTATGACAGCCCCGCGTGCGCTGGCAAGATGCGCGCTTAGCGGCCCGCGACAGACCGCCATTCTTGACCTTGAAACCGAGATCGGCGACCACTGCGCCCGCAAAAAGGGAGCTTTGATGTCTGATATTGATGCAATCGTGATCGGTGCCGGTGTCGTCGGCCTTGCGGTAGCGCGTAGCCTTGCGCTCTCCGGTCGCTCCGTCATCGTGCTCGAAGGGGCCGAGGGCATCGGCACAGAAACCTCCTCACGCAATTCCGAAGTGATCCATGCGGGGATCTATTATCCGACGGGAAGCCTCAAGGCGAAGCTCTGCGTTAAGGGGCGTCGCGCGCTTTACCAATTTTGCGACAGCCACAAAGTGCCCTATCGGCGTTGCGGTAAATTGATCGTTGCCACCGATGAGGCGGAGTCGGCTGCCATTGAAAAGCTCAAAGCGACAGGCGATGCCAATGATGTTGAAGAGTTGAAACTCATCACTGGTGATGAAGCCCGCGCGATGGAACCGGCGCTCTATGCAACGGCGGCACTCCTCTCGCCTGTAACGGGCATATTGGACAGCCATTCATTTATGCTCGCGCTGCAAGGCGATGCGGAGGCGCATAGGGCGGCCTTTGCCTTTCATACGCCGTTCCTGCGCGCTGATGTCAGCGGCAATATCATTCGCGTTGAAGCCGGCGGCGCGGAACCAATGACGCTGACGACAGGGCTTCTCGTCAATGCGGCAGGGCTCTACGCATCGAAGACCGCAGAGGCCATGAATGGTTTGCCGTCCGAGCACATTCCGCAAACGCGCTATGCCCGCGGGAATTATTTCACTCTCCAGGGCCGCGCCCCGTTCTCTCATTTGATTTATCCGGCCCCGCACATCCATGGGCTTGGCGTGCATCTGACAATTGATCTCGCCGGACAGGCGCGCTTCGGTCCCGATGTCGAATGGATCGACGATATCTCTTATGATGTGAACCCCAAACGGGCCGAAGGCTTTTCAGAAGCCATCCGCCGCTATTGGCCCGCACTGCCTGATGACGCGCTGGCACCCGGCTATTCCGGCATTCGCCCGAAGATTTCTGGACCACATGATCCGGCGCCCGATTTCCGGATTGATGGACCCGCGACCCATGGCATCCCCGGCCTGGTCAATCTCTTCGGGATCGAGAGCCCGGGCCTTACCGCCTCTCTGGCCATCGCCGACGCTGTTCTCGAAGCACTCGGCTAAAGCCATAGAACGGCCCTTTAGCCGTCATAAGATTGCCCTGTGTGAGTGTTCCTTTTCTTTTTCATGCGGGTGTGAATAGATGCGTCCGCCGCAATTGAGACCCTGCCCATGACTTTGCTTGCCCGCGCGTTTTTGGTTCTGATCGCCTCCGCCTTTTTGACACCGGCCTTCGCCGCCCCCCGCACCGATCTGGTGGTGGGTGTAAGGCTTGAGCCGCCGCATCTTGACCCGACCGCCGGTGCTGCCGCCGCCATTGGCGAAGTGACCTATGCAAATGTCTTTGAAGGCCTCACCCGCATTGATCGCGACGGCAAAGTAAAGCCGGCGCTGGCCTCCTCGTGGGAGATTTCGGAAGACGGCAAGACCTATGTGTTCCGTTTGCGCAGCGGTGTGACATTTCACGATGGCTCAACCTTCTCTTCGAGCGATGTGAAATTTTCGTTTGATCGCGCACGCGGCGAAAACAGCGTTAACCCGCAAAAAGGATTGTTCGAACCGATTGATACAATCGAGTCTGCTGATCCAACGACATTAAAGATCATTTTGAAAAGACCAACGGGTGGATTTCTTTTCAATCTCGGTTGGCCCGCCGCAGTTATCGTCTCGTCGAAAACCGCTGAGACCAACAAAACTGATCCCGTGGGCACAGGGCCCTTTCGTTTTTCAAATTGGACGAAAGGCGCAAGCGTTGAGCTCGTCCGTAATGACAATTATTGGGGCCGCAAAGTTGCACTCGAAAAAGTGCTCTTCCGCGTGATTACTGATCCGTCTGCGGCCTATGCGTCATTGATGGCCGGCGATGTCGATGCCTACCCGATTTATCCCGCGCCTGAAAATCTTGATCAGTTCCGCGCCGACAAGCGTTTCACGGTTGTTGTCGGCAATACAGAAGGCAAAACCATTCTCGCGATCAATAATGGCAAGAAGCCCTTTGATGATCTTAAGGTGCGGCAAGCACTCGCCTATGCGGTTGATCGCAATGCGGTGATCACCGGTGCGATGTTTGGCATCGGCCAACCCATTGGTTCGCATTTTTCACCAACCGATCCGGGCTATGTCGATCTCACAGGGCTCTATGCCTATGACCCTTACAAAGCCAAAGCTTTATTGCGAGAAGCAGGCGTAACGGATTTGAAGCTACGCCTCATTTTGCCCCCGCCTGAATATGCGCGACGTGGCGGTGAAATTATCGCGCAGCAATTAAAGGCCATAGGAATTACCGTTGAGATTGTTCCCGTGGAATGGGCACAATGGCTCTCGGATGTCTTCAAAGCCAAGAATTATGATCTGACAATAATCTCGCACGTCGAACCGATGGATCTCGATATTTATGCGCGTGATGATTATTATTTTGATTACAAGAGCCCCGCCTACAAAGCGCTTTATGCCGAGCTGACGGCAACAACTGACGAAGCGAAGCGGTTAGAGTTAATTGGCAAAGCGCAAAAAATGCTCGCAGAAGATTGCGTGAATGTCTTCCTCTTTTTGCTGCCTAAAAGCGGTATCTGGAACGCAAAGCTCAAAGGGCTTTGGGAAAACGCGCCCATTCCGGTTAATGATTTAACCGAAGTTGAGTGGACGGAATAAGCGCACCGTCTTTTACGATGGTTCGACACGCATTGCTCTCGCAATGCGGCTCACCATGAGGTTACTTATATTCCCTCATCCTGAGCCGGACCGAAAGTCCGTGTCGAAGGATCCTTACGCGCGCATCCGCTTACCTTCGGGATCGAAGAGCGGATCGACGATGATCGTCGCTTTGCGCAATTCGCCCATGATCTCGATGGCGAATGAACCCTTACCAAGATCATCAGCAAGCTCTTTCGGTACATAGCCTTGCGCGAGCGATTGATCGACATAATGTGCATAGCCGCCCGAGGTGACCCAACCGATCACCTTGTCGCCATGCCAGATCGGTTCGTCACCGAGCACATCGGCATCCGTCGCTTCAACGATCATCGACACGCGACGGAGCGTGCCGCCACTCTTATGCTCTTCGGCCGCCGCCGCTTTGCCGATGAAGTCCGGCTTATCGAGACGGATGAAGCGATCCATGCCCGCTTCAAATGGTCCGTAAATCGGACGCAATTCGCGGAACCAAGTGGGGAAGTTTTTCTCGAGACGCAGAGCGAGCAATGCGCGCATACCGAAATTGATCAAGCCATGCGGCTTACCGGCTTCGAGGATCGCGAGATAGAGACGACGCTGATATTCCGGCTTCACCCAGATTTCGTAACCAAGATCACCTGTATAGGTGACGCGGTTCACCATCGCCGGAACATTGGCGATGTCGAAGCTCTTGTGATCCATGAATTTAAACGCAGCGTTCGACACGTCTTCATCGGTCAAAGCTTGCAACACATCGCGCGCCTTCGGCCCCGCAATCGAGAGACCCACAAGACCCATATCGAGACGCTTCACCGATACCGAGCCGTCCTTCGGCAGATGCTTTTCAAACCAGCGCATGTGATAGATCTGCGCCTGCGACGAGCCCCACATATAGAATTTGCCTTCGGCCGCCTTCGCAATCGTGAAGTCACCGATGAGCTTGCCCTTCTCGTTCAGCATTGGCGTCAACACCAAGCGACCCGTCTTCGGCATCACATTGGTCATGAGACGCGAGAGATAGGCCTCAGCGCCTGCACCCGTAAATTCATATTTCGCGAAGTTGGCAATTTCCGTGACGCCGACTTTTTCGCGCACGCCTTTGCATTCGGCTTTGACATGCGGGAAATCGTTTGAACGACGGAACGAGAAAATGTCTTCTTGCGGCACGCCCTTCGGCGCAAACCAAAGCGGTGTTTCAAGCCCCCATGAATCGCCCATCACCGCACCATTCGCGACCATCAGATCATAAGTTGCCGTTGTCTGATGCGGACGTGCGGCCGGAAGCTCTTCATTCGGGAAGCGAATGCGGAAGCGGCGGGAATAATTCTCACGCACTTTCTCATTTGTGTAAGAGCGCGTCGCCCATTCGCCATAGCGAGCGACATCCATGCCCCAGACGTCAAAGCCCGGATCGCCGTGCACCATCCATTGCGAGAGTGCGAGACCCACGCCACCACCCTGACTGAAACCTGCCATCACCGCGCAGGCGACCCAGTAATTCGAAAGGCCCTGCACGGGGCCGACAAGCGGGTTGCCGTCCGGCGAGAAGGTGAACGGGCCGTTGATGATTTTCTTGATACCTGCCTTCGCCATCGCAGGGAAATGCTCGTAACCGATTTCGAGTGACGGCGCGATGCGATCAAGATCAGGCTGCAAGAGTTCCGCGCCAAAATCCCACGACGTGGTTTTCGGCGACCATGGCACACCAGCGCGCTCGTAAGTGCCGAGCACCATGCCTGTACGCTCTTGGCGCATATAGATTTCGGCTTTGAAGTCGATCGCGTGCGGCAATTCATGACCGCGCTCTTTGTTATACGCCACCACTTCTGGCATCTCGTCGGTCACGAGATACATGTGCTCCATTGCAAGCACGGGCAATTCAATACCGACCATGCGGCCGACTTCACGCGCCCAGAGGCCGCCACAATTGACAACATGCTCGGCAACAATCGTGCCCTGATTGGTCACGACATCCCAACCGCCATCTTTGCGCTGATTGAGCTCTTCAACCTTGGTCTTGAGATAAATTTCTGCGCCTTGGATGCGCGCCGATTTCGCATAAGCATGCGTCGTGCCGTAAGGATCGAGATTGCCGTCGGCCTTATCGAGCATCGCGCCGATGAATTTCGTTTCATCGAGCAGCGGCAAAAGATCTTTCGCTTCCTTCACCGAAATCAGTTCAGTTTCAAGACCAAGATAACGCGCGCGGGCATGCGCCATTTTGAGCCAGTCCATACGCTCGGGCGTATCGGCAAGCATCAAGCCGCCGGAACGATGAAGGCCGCAGCTTTCGCCAGAGATTTTTTCGAGCTCGTCATAGAGCGCGATTGTATAGCCCTGAAGCTTGGCGACATTCGGATCGCCATTCAACGTGTGGAAGCCGCCTGCCGCATGCCATGTCGAGCCATGCGTCAGCTGCTCGCGCTCGACGAGTACGACATCTTTCCAGCCTGCTTTGGTAAGATGGTAAAGAACCGAAGCGCCAACAACGCCGCCCCCAATGACGACAACACGGGCATGGGTTTTCATTTGCATAACTTTCTTATTGAGAAACAAAAGCTTGGCGCCACGCTAGAAATCTGAAGAGGCATGAGCAAGCCGCTTTTTTCGATAAGGCCGCCCACTCAGGCGATACGGCGCCCAACCATCTGCGTCATTTTCTCCCGTACCGCCGCTCGAGAAGCTCGAACACCAGTCGTGCGGCCTGAACTTCGCCGCCTTCCGGACGGCCCGATTTGGGCGAAGGGACCCAGCAGAACACGTCAAAATGGGCCCAAGCCTTCGCTTTCTCGACAAAACGCTGCAAAAACAGCGCGGCCGTGACCGAACCGGCATAGGCGCCTGAGGAAATGTGGTTGATATCCGCCACCTTTGAGTCGAGGAGCTTCGCATAGGGCTTCCAGAGCGGCATCCGCCAGACGGGATCATTCACCGCCGCTCCGGCCGCAGCGATATCCGCGGCAAGGGTTTCGTCATCCGTGTAGACCGGCGGCAAATCGGGTCCCAGTGCCACGCGGGCTGCTCCTGTCAGGGTCGCGAAATCGAGAACAAGATCGGGCGCTTCTTCATCGGCAAGCGTCAAGGCATCGCCCAAAATCAAGCGACCTTCGGCATCCGTATTGCCAATTTCTACTGACATGCCTTTGCGGCTCGACAATACATCGCCCGGACGAAAGGCCGAACCGGAGATGGAATTCTCTACCGTCGGCACAATCAAACGCAGGCGGATCGGCAAGCCTGCCGCCATCACCATGCGGGCGGCCGCCAAAGCCACGGCCGCACCGCCCATATCTTTTTTCATCAGCAACATGGAATTGTCGGGCTTGATATTGAGCCCGCCCGTATCGAAAGCAACGCCCTTACCGACGAGCGTTACTTTAGGATGCGCGGGATTACCCCAATGAAGATCAACAATACGCGGCGCGCGCGGTGACGCGCGTCCGACTGCATGAATCATCGGATAATTTTGCGCGAGCAAATCATCGCCAATCACCGAATTCACCGTTGCACCAAAGTGTTTGGCAACCGCTCTAATTGCGGCCTCAATCTCTGCGGGCCCAAGATCATTGGCCGGCGTATTGATAAGATCACGCCCTTCGAAAACAGCTTCGGCAATCATGGATAAACGTGCCGCATCAACACCGGTTGGTGGCACGAGTTTAACCGTCACCCCTTTCGGCTTGGCTTTATAACGCTCGAAGCGATAGGACCCTAAAAGAAAGGCGAGTGCTGCGTGTGACGCGTCACCCCAGTCACCCACGAAATGATAGATGCCTGCAGGCAAAAGACCCGGTAGTTTTCCGGCAATGAAGGGATCAGCATCAAGCGCACCTTTTTTGCCAAGCCCGAAGAGAACGGCGGCAACCCCTGCACCGCGCCCGGGAACCAGACAGAGCGATCCTTGCGCGCCGTCAAAGCCGGACGCGCGCACGAAATCAACGAGACCCAATTGCTCCGCGGTCGCCGTCCACGATTCATTTGTGACGGCATGAATGGGAGTGGCGGTGGCGGCGTCTGTCGAAAATACGGGATGCACGGGATGGTCCTTTTTAAAGCGAACACGCGAAGAGGCCAGAACAAGGCTCAATTAAGATTTAGCGCAACAGGAGTGAAATTGACATCAGCCGGAACCCCGCCAAAAGCCCCGCCCCCTTGCGGGAAGGCGAGTGATCCATTAACCCGCCACGGAACACTCCGAAACATCTTTTAGATCCTGCCTCCGAAAGGCCGTTCCGATGTCGAAAAAGCCCGTCAAGAAAGTCGTTCTCGCCTATTCAGGCGGGTTGGACACCTCGATCATCCTCAAATGGCTGCAAACGACCTACGCTTGCGAGGTGGTGACCTTCACCGCCGATCTCGGCCAGGGCGAGGAACTTGGGCCCGCGCGCGACAAGGCGCTGCTTTTGGGCATCAAGCCGGAAAATATCTTCATTGAAGATTTGCGCGAAGAGTTTGTGCGCGATTTCGTGTTCCCGATGTTCCGCGCCAATGCCGTCTATGAAGGCGTTTATCTCTTGGGCACCTCGATCGCGCGTCCGCTGATTGCGAAGAAGCAAATCGAGATTGCCGAGCGCGTTGGCGCTGATGCCGTCTCCCATGGCGCGACCGGCAAGGGTAATGATCAGGTCCGCTTCGAGCTTGGCTATTATGCGTTGAAGCCCGACATCACCATCATCGCACCGTGGCGCGAATGGGATCTGCGTTCACGCGAACAGTTGATCGCTTTCGCCGAACAGCACCAGATTCCGATTGCGAAAGACAAGCGCGGCGAAGCGCCCTTCTCGGTTGATGCAAATTTGTTGCACGCCTCATCAGAAGGCAAAGTGCTCGAAGACCCTGCGGTTGAAGTGCCTGATTATGTCTATTCGCGCACCATCGGGCCGGAAGCGGCACCTGATAAAGCGACAACCATCACCATCGACTTCGAGAAGGGTGATGCGGTTGCGATCAATGGCGAGAAGCTCTCGCCTGCGACATTGCTCGCCAAGCTCAACGCACTCGGCAAGGAAAACGGCATTGGCCGCCTCGATCTCGTCGAGAACCGTTTCGTCGGCATGAAATCACGCGGCATGTATGAAACACCCGGCGGCACGATTTTGCTGGTCGCTCATCGCGCGATTGAATCGATCACGCTTGATCGCGGCGCGGCGCATCTCAAAGACGAGTTGATGCCGAAATATGCCGAGCTCATTTACAACGGCTTCTGGTTCTCGCCGGAGCGCGAAATGTTGCAAGCGCTGATCGACAAGAGCCAAGAAGCTGTCAACGGCCGCGTGACGCTGAAGCTCTATAAAGGCAATGTCATCGTGATTGGCCGTGAGAGCCCCTATTCGCTCTATGATCAGGACCTCGTGACCTTCGAAGAAGGTGCTGTGGCCTATGATCACCGCGATGCGGCGGGCTTTATCCGCCTCAATGCGCTCCGTTTGCGTACTTTGGGTGCCCGAAAGAAGAAATACGGCATCTGAGCGACTTCCCCTTCCCT
>CAWUMH010000048.1:0-12019 GCA_963923565.1 uncultured Alphaproteobacteria bacterium | reverse complement strand
GACGCGCCACTTCGGTTTTACCAACACCGGTGGGACCCGCAAAAAGATAACAGCCGATCGGCTTTTCAGGATCACGCAAGCCTGCACGCGCCAATTTAATTGCGGATGTGAGTGCCGAAATTGCTTGGTCCTGCCCATAGACAACACGCTTCAATGTCGTCTCAAGAGCTTGCAGCACTTCTGAGTCATCTTTCGAAACCGTCTTTGCCGGAATTCGTGCCATTGTCGAAACGGTGGCCTCAATCTCCGCAACGCCAATCGTCCGTTTGCGCTTGTTGTCTGCAACAAGCATTTGCGCCGCACCGCTTTCATCGATCACATCAATGGCTTTATCCGGCAATTTACGATCATGAATATAGCGCGCCGAGAGTTCAACGGCTGCCTTGATCGCATCATTCGAATATTTCAGGCCGTGATAATCCTCATAATAAGGCTTCAATCCTTTGAGGATTTCAATCGCATCCGGAATTGACGGTTCATTCACATCAATCTTTTGGAAACGGCGGAGAAGCGCGCGATCTTTCTCAAAGAATTGGCGGAACTCTTTATAAGTCGTCGAACCGATGCAGCGCAGTGTGCCTTGCGCCAGTGCGGGCTTCAACAAATTGGACGCGTCCATCGCGCCCCCTGATGTTGCCCCTGCCCCGATTACTGTGTGAATTTCATCGATGAACAAAATCGCATTTTTATGCGACTCGATGTCTTTAACAACCTGCTTCAAACGCTCTTCGAAATCACCGCGATAACGCGTGCCCGCGAGCAACAAGCCCATATCGAGCGAAAACACCGTGGCGCCCGCAAGCACTGCCGGCACTTCATCGCGCGTGATCTTTAAGGCCAAACCTTCAGCAATGGCGGTTTTACCAACACCGGGCTCACCAACGAGAAGCGGATTATTTTTTTGACGACGACACAGCACTTGAATTGTGCGCTTCACTTCCGC
Organism: uncultured Alphaproteobacteria bacterium; assembly: GCA_963923565.1. GTDB lineage: Bacteria > Pseudomonadota > Alphaproteobacteria > Rhizobiales > Beijerinckiaceae > CAIUPE01. The sequence goes on along the minus strand of CAWUMH010000048.1, from coordinate 11,076 downwards.
TTCACGACCAATCAAAGGATCAATTTTACCGTCGGCCGCCTTCTTGTTGAGATTGACGCAATAGGCTTCAAGCGCCTCGCCTTTCTTGCGCGGCGCATTCGATCCTTTACCGCCTGCAGGCTCATTGCCCGCCGCTTCATCCTCATCTTCATCCATCTCAGCGTCGGGTGTCACAGGACGTTTCGCGATTCCGTGTGAGATGTAATTCACCGCGTCATAACGAGTCATATCCTGCTCTTGCAGGAAATAGGCGGCGTAGCTTTCGCGTTCGGCAAAAATGGCCACGAGAATATTCGCGCCCGTGACTTCCTCGCGCCCTGAGGATTGGACATGGATCACCGCGCGCTGAATCACGCGCTGGAAACCGGCAGTCGGCTTCGCATCACCCGGCGCGGCCATAACAAGGCTCGATAATTCGCCATCGAGATAGTCAAAGAGATTACGCCGCAAGAGATCGATATCGACCCCGCAGGCTCGCATCACCGCGACCGCGTCACGCTCTTCCGTCAGTCCCAACAGAAGATGCTCAAGGGTAGCATATTCATGCCGCCGCTCATTAGCGAGCGAGAGCGCTTTATGGAGAACCAGTTCGAGGCTTTTTGAAAATGAGGGCATCGATCCGATCCTTTAGCTCTTTTCCATGACACATTGCAGCGGGTGCTGATGCTGCCGTGCAAAGTCCATAACGAGTGTCACTTTGGTTTCGGCGACCTCATAAGTAAAGACACCACATTCGCCGACACCATTCTGATGGACATGCATCATGATACGGTAGGCGTCGTCCTGAGATTTATTGAAAAAATGCTGCAGAACATGGACAACGAATTCCATCGGCGTGAAATCATCATTCAGTAGCAAAACTCGATAAAGATGGGGCTTTTTGGCAATCGGCTTCGTGCGCGTAATAACAGCAGTGCCGTTTTGAGAGTCGTTATCATCGCGGCGGGTCGGCGCAGCCATCGCCTTTGGTACGTCGGCCCAATGGGGCCACGGCTCTGAAATACCGCCAAAAAAGTCGAAAAATGCACCCATATCCGTCCGATGGCCACGCTTACATAAAGATTGAAGCGCCTTTCGCACGAATAATGCGCCGAAAGGCCCGTTTCTTCAAGTTATGCATTCGACCACTCTCCCGCCAGAGGGAGGATCGTCGCATCGGCACCTCAAAAAGCAAAAGGGCCCGGAAAACCGGACCCTTTAAACTCAATCTGGTACAGAACCGGCCAAAAGCCGGCCCGGAATTACTTCGCAGCAGCTTGAACCTTGCTGATCATCGCTTCGTAAGGCTTCACTGAGTCCTTAGCGATGTCGGTGTAAAGTTCGCCAAGCTTCGAAGCATATGCCACAAAGCCTTCATAAGCCGACTTGGCGAAATCTGACTGAATTTCGAAAGCCTTGTCGAGCGTCTTGGCGCCAACGAGCTTTTCGACAACTGCCGAGCTCTGCTCAAAAGCCTTTTTCGAGTAATCAGCGGTTTCCGTGGCAATCGCCTGTACATTCTTCGTGGTCGAGCCAAAGCTCTTCACAGCGAGGTCGATACCGTCTTTGTTGAACTTCTGGAGATCTTCAAATTGGTTAAACATGGTCATTGCTCTCTAGCTAGGGGCGACCCGCATCAGGCGGAGCGCCGGGGGAATTCATGATCCTATTTATATGCACTGCAATATAAATTGTCAAGCAAAATTGTGCGATGCAACATATTGAACTTTCGATCAAGTTTTCATCAAATTTAACAAACACGTAACCGGTGCGAATTAATGTGCCGCGCGGACCGGAGCCTTGTCCATTATGGCTTTTCGTGAGAAAAGTTTGGGGCTCCGGAATCATGGGCTCAGGCCCGGAGCAGGAGTGGTAGGCATGACGATTTCGACGGTTGCTGCGCGAATTGCGGCCCGGATAGCGGTTATCTCTGCGGTTTTTGGGCTGGTTCTGACTGGCGCCGAAGCAGCCTCGAAAGCGTCAGGGGGCGGCTATGCACCCCCATATTCCGAAATCGTTGTCGATGTGCGGACCGGAAAAGTGCTGCGCGCTGTCAATCCCGATTCCCCGCGCCACCCCGCGTCCATCACGAAAGTTATGACGCTTTATCTCCTATTCGAACAGCTCGAAGCTGGCAAAATGTCACTTTCAACACCCATCCGGATTTCGGAATGGGCGGCCCGTCAGTCCCCTTCAAAACTCGGTCTGAACCCCGGCGAGACGATCACGGTCGACGATGCCATCAAGGCGATCGTTACCCGCTCTGCCAATGACATCGCCGTGGCGGTGGCTGAAGCCGTAGGTGGCAGCGAAAAAGACTTTGCCGCCATGATGACCCAAAAAGCTCGTTCGATCGGCATGAAGAGAACCTTCTATGCGAATGCCTCGGGACTGCCTAATCCGCGCCAAACAACAACCGCGCGTGATTTAGTGGTTCTGGGTAAGTCCATACAGACGCGCTTTCCTCGTTATTTCCAATATTTCTCGCTCCGTTCTTTCGACTATGAAGGGGCAACAATCGGTAATCACAATAAGCTGCTTGGTCGTGTTGATGGCGTTGATGGAATTAAGACCGGTTACACGGCAAAGTCGGGGTTCAACCTTCTGACCTCTGTTCATTCCGATGGGCGCTCTTTGCTCGCGGTGATTTTGGGTGGTCGTTCGGGCAATTCGCGTGACCGCCGCATGGCCGAGCTTGTCGATGCTTATCTCGATGTGGCGTCGAATGGCGATATCAAGGCCGCTCCGAAAACAGCCAAAAAAATCTCTGAAGCGCCGATCCCCGTTGATATCGAGCGCCCCTCTTCTGACAATGAAGATATGGTGGAAAATCCGACGGCATCACTTTCGTCACCGGCGCAGCCCGTAGCAAAGGGCGCTGAGCAACAATCCAAACTCGTTTGGAAACCTGGTGCTGCACCCGCCCCTGTGTCCAAGGCGCTTGGTTATACGGATACCCAAGCAGCAGCCACGCCATCATCACAAGCGGACAAGAACCGGACATGGTGGATTCAAGTGGGCGTTGCTCCCAATCAAAAGCAGGCGAAATCATTGATCGATGATTTGTCGGGTCAATTGTCATCAATTTTGAACGATGCAAAGCCGGCAATTGAAAAAGTTCAAGTCAAAGGACGAGAAATGTGGCGGACGCGGTTTACGCGGATGTCACTTGATGATGCACAAACGGCTTGTGCCCTTGTGAAAAAACAAGGCGGCGCGTGTTTCGCCTCACGGAGTTAATGAGAGTCAGAACGTAACGCGGGGCATCAGCGATGTCTGTTCAAGAGTACGTCTCGGGCCATATTGATGCGGGTCGCCAACCAAGTGCTTCCGCCTTGGTCGGGATGCAGCTTTCTGAGCAGCGCCCGATGCGCTTCACGGATTTGCTCTTCGCTCGCGCCCATCTCAATCCCCAAGACCTCGTGGGCTTCTTGCTCGGTCATCGCGGAGGACGGACCCGCTCGGCGCTCCCGCGTATGCGCGTGACCCTCCGCTGTCTGACGCCAACCGGGAAGCCGGCGGTCAAGATAGGTTTGAAGTAAACCATAACCTGCGGGATCGGATGCGCTCAGCGCGTCGAGCAGGCGAAACAAATCATCACGATCAAGTGTACTGAGCGTTCGCCCAGCGTAAGGTCCAGCAATCACGTGGCCATCAAGCGTTCCATCCATACCCCGGTTTAGATCAAGCCACCCGGTGCGCAGTGGTTCTGTTGCCGCGTTAGGCTGATACCAAGGAAGGATCGGAATCTTTACGCCTAAAAGCCAGCCACCAAGCCCCGCGAGCAAAAGCGCAACATCAATACGCCCTTTGAGGACAAGAAAAGCTGCCGCTGCAAAAGCTGCATAGCCACCGAGTTTGCGACCATAGCGCTTCAATTGAGACGGTTCGATTTTAAGATAGGACTTTGCAAGCCATAACAGCAAAGCGAGCGTGATGAGACCAAGAATAATGGGCACGGGAGGCTCCCCTATCGACACCATTTATGAGCGGGGCAAAGACCTTTCACAGCAATCCCAATTCAGCTAATTCACGACGCATGCTCTCGGGCATATCTTTCGAAAACTTTCCGACTTTTTTCAGATCGCGCGGCGCTGACTTTTCCTCAAGATAACGCCAGCCTTGGAACGGCCGCATCGCACGCGGCTCAACCGGAATAACTTTCTGATCAAGAACGATGGCGCAGCGCGAAATCCCGTCTGAACCTGTGACTTGCCGTAAATCAAGAATGGTCTGTCGGCATGCGATCATGCCTTTGATGACCCAATAAAGCGACCCGCCCTCGAGAATATCTTCAACGCGTTTGGGCATCATGCGGGTTGTATGGATCTGCTCATCGACCTGCTTACGGCGACGACGTTCGGCCGAGGTTTCGGCGATCCAGCCTTCGAGATCGGTAATGGATTCGCAGCCGACACAGAGTTTGACGAGATTTAGCGACATGGCCTTTCTCTAGCGACAGTCGCGCCGGGGTTCCACCCCGATCCTGCGCCGCAAGCCGGATATCAACTGCTGACGACCGGCGCCCCGGCTTTCTTCCAAGCCGCAAAGCCCCCGTCGATATGAGCAACGGGCTTCAACCCCATATCCTGGGCCGTTTTCGCCGCAAGCGCCGAGCGCCAGCCGCCGCCGCAGAAAAACACAAAGCGCTTATCCTCGGCGAAGACCGGCTTGTGATAGGGGCTATCGGGATCGATCCAGAATTCAAGCATGCCACGGGGACAATGAAACGCACCGGGCATTTTGCCTTCCCGTTCCAACTCGCGCGGATCACGCAAATCGACAATTACGACCTCGGGATCGCCAAGAAGTGCCTGCGCCTCAGGCACCGTGAGTGCCTCGATCTCTTTCGTGGCAGCCTCGACAAGCGCCTTATAGCCTTTGGTGATCGTCTGCGGCATGGTTCAGATATCCTCGATCCAACAATTTCCTCATGTTGCCGCTTGCGAAGCACAAATCAACCAGGCGATAGAGAAGACATGACAGATTTTGCACTTTTTGATGCCATCGCCTTCGGGATCTTTGGTCTCGCTTGGTTCCTCTATCACCATTTCGTCGAGCACCCGCGCGCGGGTGAACAGAGCCTCAATGGACTCATGGACCGTTATCGCGCGCGCTGGATCAAGCAAATGGAGCAGCGTGAAGAACGGATCTTTGATACGCAGGTTCTCGCAGGCCTTCAAAATGGCACAGCGTTCTTCGCATCAACATCGCTCTTCGCATTCGGTGGCTCTTTTGCGCTTATCCGCGCTGCTGATGATGTTTTGAAAATCTTTGCAGATCTGCCTTTGGGGATAATGACCACGCGCACGATGTGGGAAATCAAAGTGACGGGTCTGGCTTTGATTTTCGTTTATGCGTTTTTCAAATTCGCATGGTCTTATCGATTGTTCAATTATGCTGCCATTTTGCTAGGCGCAGCTCCTCCTGCTGATCGTGGAGCAACTGATGATCGCACACGTCATTCCGAAGCATTGACCGCTGTGATTACCGATGCCGGGCGCGAATTTAATCGCGGCCAGCGCGCGTTCTTTTTCGCGCTCGCTTATGTCGGGTGGTTTGTATCGCCCATTGCTTTGATCATCACAACGATTGCGGCGTTGATTGCGATGTTGCAACGCCAATTCAGATCACGTGCGCATGCGGCGATAAAAGCGCTTGCGGCCCATGATGAAAACGACTGATGCCGTTTATAAAGTATAACAATGAATTACGATAAAAACCTCGCTGAAGACATTGAAAAAACATTACTCAATCTGGCGATGACACGCGGCGCGGGTAAGACATTTTGTCCCTCAGAAGCTGCGCGTGCAATTGGTGGTTCACATCCTGATGGATGGGGCCCTTTAATGACGCCTGTGCGTCATGCAGCAATCTCCCTCGCCGATGAAGGGCGCATTATGATTTATCGTAAAGGCAAGCCCGTTGACCCGCATGATTTCAAAGGCGTCTATCGGATCGGCCTGCCCTACTCCGACTAGTTTTTAACGTCATCACGGCGCGGGTAATAACTCACGGGATTGACCCGTAAGACGCGAAGCAAAAAGGCCGATCCATTCGCGTGTGGCTAAATCAAGAAGACGCAATCGCGAGGAAGCCGGATCATCACCGAGCATTCCGCCAAAATCAGGCGCCGTTCGCCAATCCACCGGATAGGCCTCAAGCTTAAAACCGGCAGCACGAAAAAGACCCATCGCGCGCGGCATGTGCAAGGCGGAGGTCACGAGAAGCCAATGTTCGTCCGAAGCTGGTTGAACCAGCGCGTTGGTCATCACCGCGTTTTCGTAAGTGTTACGTGACGCGCGCTCGAACAACACGCGGCCGGAAGCGATGCCGAGAGTCGTCAGATACCGCTCAATCAGATCCGCCTCAGACTCTGATGACCCCGCAAGATAACCGGAACCGCCGGTGAAGATAATCTTGGCCTCTGGATAACGCCGCGCCAAATCGGCCATCGCTACAAGGCGGTCGCCCGCAGCGCCGAGCACCAGACGAGCGTGTGTCACGGAAGAAGCGAGATTGAGACCCCCACCCAGAACGATCACGCCATCGATCGGCCGACCATCGTCTCGATAGGCGGGAAAACGGTGCTCAAGCGATGCCGCGACCCGTTCGGCCACAGGCGAAAAAGATAAGACCGCGAGGATGACCGCAGCCAATCCGCCAATCATCGACGCTGCGCGAAAACGTCCCCAAAGAGCCAGAACCATCGACAGGCAGAGGCAGATGACCAGGAAACTTGACGGCGCGATGATCAGCCAGAGGATTTTTGAGAGAAGAAAATACATGAGATTTATATCTTATCTAATTGATAAAATTATATTTTATATCATTAAAGGAATTTTTCTATCCGCGGTGATCGTCCATGATCAGTTATCACAGAATTAAGCAAAGCACGGTAACCAAGAAACGCGTTTGTGTCCTGTGCTTGTTATTGAGGATCAGTGCCTATGCCCGCCCTCACCTCCGCCATTCTGATCCACGGGGCCGATGATCTAAGAGTCGGCGAGGTCGAAACACTTGATCCCGGCCCTGGCGAAGTCTCCGTCCGCGTGACGCGGGGCGGCATTAGTGCCGCCGATTTGTCTTTATACAAGAATGGCCCTTCCAAGGACCCCCGTCAGAAAAGGGCCCTGATCCCCGGCTCGGAAATCGCAGGAACGGTAATCGCAATCGGTAGCGGCGTAAGTCGGGTCCGACCAGGCGACCGCATTGCCGTTAATCCCCTTCAGACCTGCGGCTATTGTCTCCATTGCCGCGCAGGTCGGTCCCTCCATTGCAGTGAGCGCCGTTTCTTCGGATCAACCGAACGATTCCCGCCCACGCAAGGCGGCTTCCGCGAGACTCTAACATGTACGGAGAGCCAAGCCGTCCCAACGGGGCAAGATACACCTGCTGATCGCGCCGCCTTCGCTTCCTCTTTTGCCCAGGCTCTTCATGCAATTCGACGCGGCGGGATAATTGCCGGACAAAGAGTCTATGTGTCTGGATGCGGCCCCTTAGGGCTTCTGACCATTCTGGCCGCGCGCCATGCAGGAGCGCGAGAAATCATTGCCGGCGATCTGACAAGCAAGCCGCTACAGTTGGCCCTCCGCCTCGGCGCCGACAGCGTCATTAATGTGAGCACCGAGACGGATGCTTTGAAATCCCTTCAATCCCATCAAGGAATGGCTGATATTGCCTTTGAAACTGCGGGTACATCGGCAGAGTCTGCGATGGCATTATCCTGCACACGACCCAGCGGTCGGATCGTCAAGATGGCTCCCAGTGGTGAGACCGCGCTCTCGCTTGATCTTATCATCGCAAAAGAACTCGAATGTGTCGGCGCTGTCCATTTCGAAGACGAATTCGAATGGGCTGTGGATCTCCTGGCAAAGCGGGCGGTGGATGTCGCCCCGCTTCTCGGTGCAGCGATGCCCTTCCGCAATGCGCGGGCCGCCTTTGATCTAGCCGGAGACCGGACAGAGGCCACCAAAGTTCAACTGGTTTTCGAGTGAGTCTCTCTGGCCCCGGACAAATTCGACACGCGGCAGGCCTCCCCCACGATTACGCTTCCGAAATACGGCAGGAAGTTTCCTTATTGCGACACCATCCCGCCTATAGGGATCAGAAACGACAATTTTCGCGTAAAAAGGCAATTCTCCGCTTGTGCAGAACCCAAGCTTCGGCAACGATAGGGTATCGGGGCGGGTACCTGTCCCGTTGGGAGGTCAACGCTGCAATGCTCGACCGGCATGGCTCGACAACAGCGCTGGCAAGGACGAACCACGAAAGCGACTACGAACGGACCTGACGTCCGAATGCGTGGCGCAACCAAGAAGGGGATTGCCGTGGAAGAATATAACAAGCTGAAACACATGTTTGATAAGGGCGCGCTGTCACGTCGCGATTTCATGGCAGGCGTCGCCATGATCGGCGCTGGCATGGCCGTAACGCCGTCGCTTCTTTCCGGCACGGCCCAAGCCGCAACGCCGAAAGTGGGCGGAAACTTCATTATTGGCATGGAAGGCGGCTCGGCTACCGACTCGCTCGACCCACGCACTTATTCTGACTCGGTCATGATCGGCGCTTCGCTTGCTGTCTACAATTGCATGGTCGAATTCGATTCAAATGGTAACCCGACGGGTGAATTGCTCGAAAGCTGGGAAGCAAAGCCAGGCGCGAAAGAGTGGATCTTCAACGTCCGCAAAGGTGTGAAGTTCTCGAATGGCAAAACACTCACCGCTGACGACATCATCTACTCGATCGGTATCCATCGTGGCGAAACAAAGTCGCCTGCGAAGGGCATCCTCAAGCAGATCACTGAAATCAAGAAGATCAACGACAACCAGATCCAAATGACACTCGAAGGCGGCAATGCCGACTTCCCTGTTATTCTCGGTGACTATCACCTCGTTGTTGTACCCGACGGGTTCACTGACTGGCAGAAGCCAATCGGTACCGGCGGTTACACGCTTGAGAAGTTCGAGCCAGGCGTTGGGTTGAAGTTCAAGCGTCGCGGCGATTACTGGAAGGCTGGTCGCGCGAATTTCGAAACCGTCGAAATCCGCAACATCCAAGACGTTGCTGCTCGTACAGCAGCGCTTCAGTCGGGCCAGGTCCATGCGGTTAACCGCCTCGACCCACGTACCGTCAACCTTCTCATGAAGGACAAGAAGCTCAATGTTGTGCGCACAAAGGGCACCGGCAACCGCTTCTGCTTCGTGTCACGCGTGACCGATGCACCGTTTGACAACAAGGATCTGCGTACCGCGCTGAAATACGGCATTGATCGTCAGAAGATCATTGACCAAGTTTACAGCGGCTTCGCGACACCTGGTAACGATCATACGCTCGATGCGGGTAACCCCTTCTACAATACGTCGCTTCCGCAACGTAAATATGATCCGGATAAAGCAGCGTTCCACTTCAAGAAGGCTGGCCTTGGCAATGCCAAGATCGAATTGCAGGCATCGGAAGGTGCTTGGGGTTCGGCCGTGGATTGCGCACAGCTCTATCAAGAGTCACTCAAGAAGGCTGGCATCAATCTCGATGTGAAGAAGGTCTCGGCTGACGGTTATTGGGACAATGTGTGGCTCAAGGTACCGTTCTGCGCCGTGTATTGGGGCCGCCGTCTCTCGGCTGACCAGACCTTCACGCAGGTTTACAGCTCATCGTCTGACTGGAACGACTCCAACTGGAAGCGTCCGGAATTCGATAAGCTGATCACGGAAGCCCGCGCTGAACTCGATCAGAAGAAGCGCAAGGAAATGTATTGGAAGGCCCAAGAAATGATCTCTGATGACGGCGGCATGATCTGCTTCGCCATCACCGATTATCTCGACGGTTATGCAAAGAACGTTGTCAATAATGAGCCACATGCTCGTTATGACCTCAACGATCAGCGTATCGCTGAAAAGGGCTCGTTCGCGTAATATTACGCGGACAGGACTGATTGAATAACGAACGAGGGCGATCCGATGCTAAAAACCATAGTCATCCGGGTCGCCCTTGGTCTATTAACACTCTGGGCTGTTTCCATTCTCATTTTTGGAGCGACGGAAATTTTGCCAGGCGATGTGGCGAGTGCCGTGCTCGGCCAGGGTGCAACTCCGGAGACTCTGGCCGTATTCCGGCATGAGCTTGGTCTCGACCGCCCTTCTTATGTCCGTTATCTTGAATGGTTCTTCAATGCGCTGCATGGCGATCTCGGCGTCGCCATGACGAATAAGCGCGTGATTGTTGAGACCATTGCTCCGCGCCTATCCAACACTTTGTTTCTTGCAGGTTATGCAGCGTTGATTGCCGTGCCGACGTCGGTCGTGCTTGGCATTGTAGCTGCCATCAATGAAGGTAAATTTGTTGATCGTTTTGTAAACATCATTTCATTGATGACGATTTCGGTGCCTGAGTTTTTCATCGCTTATGTTTTGATCCTTTATCTTGCCGTACAGTTTGAAGTGTTTCCGTCTCTCTCAACCGTATTCCCGGAGATGGAATTCTCTGAAAAGATTTATATGGCGGCGCTTCCGGCATTCACGCTTACAATGCTTGTGATGGCGCATATGCTGCGTATGACGCGCACCTCTGTACTCTCGATCATGTCGCAGCCCTATATAGAGATGGCCTTCTTGAAAGGTCTCACGCGGAGCCAGGTGATTGTGCGTCATGCACTGCCGAATGCCGCTGCGCCGATTATCTCTGTGATCGCGCTAAACCTCGCTTATCTGATTGTAGGCGTGGTCGTGATTGAAGTTGTATTTGTTTATCCCGGTATCGGTCAGTTCATGGTGGATGGCGTAGCCAAACGCGATCTCCCAGTGGTGCAGGCTTGCGGATTAATTTTCGCAGGAGCGTTTGTCGGACTGAATACGGTTGCGGATGTATTGGCCATCATGGTCAATCCCCGCTTGAGACACCCGCGCTAGGAACACCATGAAACTTTTCGGATATAAAGCACCGTTAACGGCTTGGGTCGGGCTCGCCATCATCACGATTTTCGTGCTGATTGCGATCTTCGCGGATTTCATCGCGCCTTATGGCGAAGCGGAATCGGTGGGACAGACTTGGGATGATCCGTCTTTCGCCAATTGGCTAGGCACCGATAATATCGGTCGT
>CAWUMH010000047.1:0-12102 GCA_963923565.1 uncultured Alphaproteobacteria bacterium | reverse complement strand
AGAAGCGCGTGATCCGTCCGCATGGCGCGTTCCGCTTGTTTGCAACAGCCAATACTGTGGGTCTCGGTGATACGTCGGGCCTCTATCACGGCACGCAGCAAATCAACCAAGGTCAGATGGACCGTTGGTCGATTGTAACGACACTGAATTATCTGCCGCATGACAAGGAAGTTGATATCGTGCTGGCGAAGTCAAAGCCCTTCCAAACCAAAGAAGGACGCGACACCATCAATCGCATGGTGCGTCTTGCCGATCTCACGCGTCAGGCTTTCATGAATGGCGATCTCTCCACGGTGATGAGCCCGCGTACCGTGATCACATGGGCGGAGAATGCCGATATCTTTAACAATGTCGCCATGGCATTCCGCCTTACCTTCCTCAACAAATGCGATGAACTAGAGCGTCCGCTTGTTGCCGAATTCTATCAACGCAGCTTCGGTGAGGAATTGCCGGAAAGCGCGTTGAATGTTGCGTTGAGCTAAGGATCGTCGCGAGGACCCGTGTCGACATCCAATCGCAAACCATCATCGCCAAAGGAGGCGCCTGCTGAACCGTTTAAGCGCGCGGTTATCGGCACGATGCGTGCGATTTCGGGTAAAACCGAACTCGATGTCAGTTTCGCGAATGATCGACCCGCTTTATTAGGCGACCGCGCGCGGTTGCCTGAACCGCCGCGTAAGATGACGGCGCAAGATGCTGCTATTTTGCGTGGGCACGCGGACTCGATGGCGTTGCGGCTCTCTTGCCACAATGACTCGGTCCATCGTCGGCTTCTGCCCGGCGGACAAACGGCGCGTGCGGTTTATGATGCGATTGAACAAGCTCGTTGTGAATCAATCGGCGCGCGCCGCATGGAAGGCGTGGCCGCCAATCTCACTGCAATGCTTGATGATAAATATCATCGCGGCAATTTCGATCAGGTCACTGATGTTGCCGATGCGCCGATTGAAGAAGCGCTGGCGATGATGGTGCGTGAGAGATTGACGGGTTCTGCGCCACCACCGGCTGCGCAAAAGCTTGTCGATCTGTGGCGTCCCTTCATTGAAACAAAGGCCGGCGCGAGTCTCGACGGTCTTGAAAATCATATTAATGATCAGCGCGCCTTTGCGCGTGTTATTCGTGAAGTACTCGTAAAGCTCGATATGGCCGAAGAGGCCGAAGGCGATAGCGACGACAATAACGAAGACGAAGAACAACAATCCGAAGGCGAGAGCGAAGAGCAGGAAAGCGGCGAGAAAGAAGAACAAGCCTCGACCGAAGAAACGGAATCAAGCGCTGCAGAAGACTCAGACGCTGAAACCGAAGAAGGTATGGCCGACGCCGAAGACGGTCCAACGGATGATCAGATGGACGAGGACGACATGCCGGAAACGGATGAGTCCGACAACACGCCACGTCCACCACCGCCTACCCGTCCGGAAAAAGCCGTTTCAGATTACAAGATCTTCTCGACCAAACATGATGAGACGATTGGCGCGGAAGAACTGTGTGATGCTGAAGAGCTCACGCGGTTACGTGCTTATCTCGATAAGCAGATTAGTCATCTCTCCGGCGTAGTGGCGCGCCTCGCAAACCGCTTGCAACGCCGTTTGATGGCGCAACAAAATCGTGCCTGGGAATTTGACCTTGAAGAAGGCGCGCTTGATCCCGCGCGCCTCACCCGCATCATTATTGATCCCTATCAACCGCTCTCGTTCAAGCGCGAGAAGGATACGAATTTCCGCGATACTGTTGTGACGCTGCTTATCGATAATTCAGGATCGATGCGCGGGCGTCCGATATCGGTTGCCGCAACATGCGCAGATATTCTCGCGCGCACACTTGAGCGCTGCGGTGTGAAGACAGAAATTCTCGGCTTTACAACACGCGCCTGGAAGGGCGGCCAATCACGCGAATTCTGGTTGCAATCCGGCAAACCGAATATGCCGGGCCGTCTCAATGACTTACGTCACATCATCTATAAAGCTGCGGACGCGCCGTGGCGTCGTGCGCGTAAAAATCTAGGCCTGATGATGCGCGAAGGTTTGCTCAAAGAAAATATCGATGGCGAGGCGCTCGACTGGGCGCATAAGCGTCTCATCGCGCGTCCTGAACAACGCAAAATTTTGATGATGATTTCTGACGGCGCGCCGGTTGATGATTCAACGCTGTCGGTGAACCCGGGTAATTATCTTGAAAAGCATTTGCGCTTTGTCATCGATGAAATTGAAAATCGCTCGCCGGTTGAATTGATCGCCATCGGCATTGGCCACGATGTGACGCGCTATTACAAGCGTGCCGTTACGATTGTTGATGCGGAAGAATTGGGCGGCGCGATGACAGAAAAACTCGCCGAGCTTTTTGACGATACAACACCGGGCGACAAACGCCGGGCGGCGTAAAACTTAGACGCTCGCTTTTTCTGCACGTTCCATCGGCAAGATCACACTCATCAATGCACCGTAAGGCAGAAGCGCAATCAGCGCGATGAGCATTTTTACAGAGAAATCAAACACAGCGAGGCTTTGCCAAAGCATAACCTCGGTGCCGAACAAATTCACAGACCCCGACATATCGGGATCGCCTGCAAAAGCGAGCGAGAAGAAGAGTATCGTATCAAGCGCTGATCCGATAATGCTGCCCACGAAAGGCGCGCGCCACCACGCTTGTCGACGCAAGCGATTGAACACGGTGATGTCGAGCAATTGGCCCACAAGAAACGCCGTGCCGGAAGCCAACGCAATACGCGGTGTTGCAAGCCAAATCGAAAGCACAACCGCGACAGCAAAACCCGCGATCACAAGCTGCCGCGCCACGCGCGGACCATAACGGCGATTGGTCAAATCGGTGACAAGAAAGGCAACCGGATAGGTAAACGCGCCCCAAGTGAGATAATCACCGAGATCAAAAGGCGTGAAAGGATATTGAACGAGAATATTCGACGCGACGACAACAAGCGTCATCGCAATAACCGGCAGAATGAGCCGGTGAAAAGCAAGAGAGAGCATCTCACAGTCCTTAAATGCTAACGGCAGAGGCCGATGCGGGGTTCGTTAAGTCACGAGAGGCTGACGGCAGAGGCCGACGCCTATAGACAGAGACGCAACCAGTTAGTGAGCAGCGAGCTTCTTCTCGAGATCGCGCTTCAAACCGCGTGCGGTTGGCGAGAGATCTTCAGCGCGGGCTTTGACGAGAAACGCATCAAGACCACCACGATGCTCAACGGTGCGCAGCGCATTGGCCGACACGCGCAGGCTCACCGAACGGCCGAGCGCGTCCGACTGCAAAGTCACCTGGCAGAGATTGGGGAGGAATTTCCGCTTGGTCTTGCGGTTCGAGTGGCTGACAAGCTGTCCGCTCAACACGGCTTTACCTGACAATTCGCAACGGCGTGACATGGGCTTCGTCCTTATTGGTCGTAAAGGGCCCGCTTTCGCCGCCATCCCTAAAGACGGAGGGCGGCCAGAGCCGCCCCATCGACATGCGCACCCTTAAAAAATGGGTCGAGGGTCTATAGGGGAGAAGCCGCCAGAGCGTCAAGCGAAACCTCGCTTTTTCGGCTCTTTGACATCAAATCCAGACAAATCAGTCCCCACCTTGTAGATGTAAGGCAACGATTCGCCCTTAATTTGAGCCCCTGGACGGTTTCATGGCCCGATTTTCCGCAGTCTTGCGGCTGAATTTCGTGATTTTTATGGCTTTTGCGACTTTAATCGGCCTCCAGACGCCGGTTCGCGCGGCACCGAAGTCCTATTCCGTCTATTACGAGGTCTCCATCGCCTTTATTTCGATTGGAACGGCGCGCTTTTCGGAAACTCGGCGGGGGTCAGGGTACAAACTTCATCTCGGTGCGGATTTTTTGGGCGTCTTCCGCTATTTCTTCGCCCCGAGGCTGAACGCAGATGTCGAAGGAATCGATAGCGGTGGCAAGCTATCAGGCAGCCGCTACAGTCTCGTGGTTGATCATCCGGAAGATCCGCAACGGGTGGATATGACGCTTTCGGGCGGTTCGATTACAAATGCCGTTTTAACCCCGCCATTGCCCGAACGGGCCGATAGGGTTCCCGTTCTCCCCGAGCATAAACGCGGTGTGACGGATCCGCTGACGGCCTTCCTGATCCCCTTCAAGGGCACCCCGTCAGCGTCCGAAGTCTGTGCGCAAACTTTAAAAGTTTTCGATGGCGCGGGGCGTTTCGATATCACCCTGCTTCCTGATCAAGAGCGTACACTTAGCATTCCCGGTTATTCGGGACCGACGGTCGATTGTTTCGTGCGCTATATGCCGGTCTCCGGCCATCGCGAAAAGCGAGCGAATGTGACCTACATGGAAAACAACCGCGATATTTCAGTACGTCTCGCGCAAGTTCCCGGTCAGTCCTATCTCGTGCCGGTTGAAATTCAGATTGCGACACTGATTGGCAATTTGCGGATTGAAGCGGTGAAGATCGAAGGCTTCGAAAAGGCACCCGAAGCGACGACAGCCGAAGCCAATTAAAATTCGCACGCTCTCGTCTCAATTTGCGACAGGAACCGCGCAAAAAGCTCTGATTCGTGCAGGGTCTGTTCCCGATTTGCGCCAAATCTTGACGAAACGTGAATCGGCGCCTTGCTCGGGCTTCATTGATTTTTCATGAGTCTCGACGGGGTTTCATTCAGAAGCGATTCGGACGCGATTCGTTCCTGCCTCGTTCGATTTCCCTGTCAGTTCCTGTCTCACTTTGTCTCATTTTGCGACAATCGGTTTGACTTTGATACAAGGGGTCGGGCAGGTTCCGACGCCCTTTTGAAGTTGATCATGCGTTCGCCCTTCCTTCCCCCTTCCCAGCGTGCCCGTGGCGTCACCGCCATTCTCGGGCCGACCAATACCGGCAAGACCCATCTCGCCATTGAACGAATGCTGGCGCATCCCTCCGGCATCATCGGTCTGCCTTTGCGGTTGCTCGCGCGCGAAGTCTATGAACGCGTTGTTGCACGCGTGGGTGCGCCGGCAGTCGCGCTCATCACCGGCGAAGAAAAAATCAAACCGCCGGGCGCGCGTTATTATGTGGCAACCGTTGAAGCGATGCCGCGCGATGTAGACGTGAGTTTCATCGCGATTGATGAATGCCAACTCGCTGCCGATTTTGATCGCGGTCACGTGTTCACGGATCGCGTTCTCAATATGCGTGGCCGCGATGAGACGATGTTGATCGGTGCAGAAACGATCAAACCGCTCTTGCTTAAACTTATTCCCGGATTGCAGACAACAACGCGTCCGCGCTTGTCGCAATTGACTTTTGCGGGCGATCGCAAAATCAGTCGCCTGCCGCGTCGTTCCGCGATTGTCGCTTTTTCTGCTGATGAGGTTTACGCAATTGCCGAACTCATTCGTCGTCAAAGCGGTGGAGCTGCTGTTGTCCTTGGTGCGCTTTCACCGCGCACACGCAACGCGCAAGTGGCACTCTATCAATCAGGTGATGTTGATTATCTCGTCGCGACCGATGCGATTGGCATGGGTCTCAATCTTGATGTCGATCATGTCGCCTTTGCAGGCGATCGAAAATATGACGGCACAAAATTCCGCCGCCTTGTGCCGGGTGAATTCGGCCAGATTGCCGGACGCGCGGGACGTTATTTGAAAGATGGCACATTCGGCTCGACCGGACGATGCGCGCCTTTCGAAGACGAGCTTATAGAGGCGCTCGAATCCCATGTATTTCCGCCTTTATCGATGTTGCAATGGCGCAACGCTGAGCTCGATTTTTCGAGCGTCTCCGCGCTGATCCATGCGCTTGACCGCATCCCTGAGGAAGACGGGCTCACCCGCGCCCCCTTAGCGGATGATCTCAGAGCTCTTGAGGCCGCGTCTCGAGATCGGGAAATTATGGCGGCTGCCAAAGGGCAGAAAGCGGTGGAATTGCTCTGGGCCGTGTGCCAAGTGCCAGATTATCGGAAGGTTTCGCCACAGGCCCATGCCGATCTTGTCACGACGCTTTATCTCGACCTCGCCACGAAGGGGCGGATCCCGGCCGATTGGTTTGCCCGTCAAATTGCGGAGGTAAACCGGACCGATGGCGATATCGACACGCTTTCCGCACGGATCGCACAAATCCGGACATGGACCTTTGTAGCCAATCGTGAGAACTGGCTCGCTGATCCGACGCATTGGCAGGAGGCCACGCGACAGGTAGAAGATGCTTTGTCAGACGCTCTTCATGAGCGTCTGGCCCAACGATTTGTTGACCGCCGCACCAGCGTGCTGATGCGTCGGCTGAAAGAGAATGCGATGCTAGAAGCGGATATCACGGCGACGGGCGAAGTGCTTGTCGAGTCACACCCTGTCGGCCGATTGATCGGGTTTCAATTCGTGCCTGAATCAGACACGGGCTCGCCCGAGGGCAAGGCCTTACGCGCTGCCGCGTTGAAAGCGCTTGCAGGTGAATTTGCAAACCGTGCCACTCGCGTATCAAATGCTGTCGATGAAGCTTTCACTTTGAGTCATGATGGCGCGTTGCGCTTCTTGGGTGAACCGATTGCGCGTTTGGCTTCCGGCGAAAAGCTTCTTGCGCCGCGTTTGCGCCTTCTTGCCGATGAGCATCTTGAAGCCGGTGATCGCGAGAAGGTTCAAAATCGCATCGATCTCTGGCTTAAAACTCATATCGAAAAACTTCTCGGACCGCTCTTGAAATTGGAAGAGCCAGAAGCGTTGACCGGCATGGCGCGTGGCATCGGGTTTCAAATTGCAGAAGCGCTCGGTGTTCTTGATCGTACCAAAGTCAATGAAGATATGAAAACGCTTGACCAAGAAGCACGCGCGGCTTTGCGTGGTCTTGGTGTTCGGTTTGGTGCTTATCATTTAACAGTTCCCGCTTTGTTGAAGCCGGCACCGCGCGCTCTTGCATGCCAACTCTGGGCGCTGAAAGAAGGCGGCGCGGAAATAAAGGGGCTTGATGATATTCTTCATCTCGCCGCGTCAGGGCGCACATCGATTCCGATTAATCCCGAAACACCGAAGCCGCTTTATCGCGCGGCGGGTTTCCGTGTGTGCGGCACGCGAGCTGTGCGCGTTGATATTCTCGAGAGACTGGCCGATCTCATTCGTCCTGCAATTCAATATCGTCCCGGCATTACACAAGGTGAGCCTCCCGCAGGCGCGGCCGACGGTGAAGGCTTTGTTGTCACCGTTGCGATGACGTCGCTTTGCGGATGCGCTGGTGAAGATTTCAATTCGATTTTGAAATCGCTCGGTTACGTGATGGATCGACGAGCTGGTCCTGCGATCACCGTATCACTTCAGAAAGCGAATGACGCGGTTGCACCCGAAGCTACAACGGAAGCGGTCGCCGAAGCACAAGCGTCTGAAACAATAGAGCCGGCTGATGCAACCCCAGTCGCAAGTGAATCGGAAATCGTTTCAGCAGACGTCCCTACTGAACAAGCATCACCTGAAACAACAGAAACCGAACCCGCTGAACCGATAATGATTGAAGTGTGGCGTCAACATCGCCACCGCCCGCAAGGGCAAAAGCATGAGCGCCGCAAGCCTCATCATAGTAAGCCACGCGACGGTGACGCGGCTGCATCTGCTGAGTCAAACACTTCGCAAGCGGGCGAAAAGAAATCATTCCATCGTCGTGATGACAATCGCTCACGAGAGGATGGTGAAAATCGTCCGTCTCGAAAGCCCCATGCAAAACATGAGGGCGGACGCGAGGATCGTCGCAGTGGTCAACGCTTTGAAGGACGCGATCGCAAAAAGGATCAAGCACGTAAGCCGGATCGCGGCTGGCAAGATCCGCCGCGCCCACGGGAACAAGATCGTACGCCCGATCCGAACTCACCTTTTGCAAAATTATTGGCGTTGAAATCACAGCTTGAAGGCAAGGATAAATAAGAGACGTTTAGTTTAAAGCGCCTCTTACTTTGTGCGATCTTCGTTCACGAGCATCGTGCGGCCGACGATCTCGCCAAGGCCATGGGCGCGTAAGCCGCGATCAATGGCAAAAAGCAAATCGGAACTTACACGTCCTGCGTCGTCAACATCAGCGACATAACCCGTCAATTCGAATTCTTTAACGGACTCGCCAAGTTTTTTATATTGAACCTGTGGCGCGGGATCACGCAGAAGTCTCGTATTCGCCTGTGCGGCCTCATTCATAAGACGCTGAACGAGATCAGGATCCGCATCACGTGAAACGGGAATAGACACGACTACACGTCCGGTGCGATCATTATGAACGCGATTTTTAACAACGCCCGACACAAGCGAAGAATTCGGAACAATCAATACTGAGCGATCGAAAGTTTCAATTTCAGTTGCACGCACATTGATGCGTTTGACATGACCCTCTTCGCCACCAACGGCAACCCAGTCACCCACCCGTATGGCGCGTTCCCATAGAAGAATGAGGCCTGAAACAAAATTATTGACGATGGATTGAAGACCAAAACCGATACCAACTGATAATGCACCGGCGACGATGGTGACTTTCTCGAGGCTTAGCCCCAAGCCACTTAATGAAACGGCAGCGGCGACAATAAAGCCCGCATAGCCAATGCCAGTTACAATCGAATTGCGTAAGCCGGAATCAAGATGTGTGCGCGGCAGATAATTTTGCGTGAGCCAGCGTTGTAATCCCCGTGTGAGTAGAATGCCCGCTCCAAAAAGAAGAATGGCAAAAAAGGCCGCGCCAAAAGAAATTGTTACTTCGCCAATTGTGAAGCCAAAAATTACTGCTTTAAGCGGCAGCAAGATATCGCCGGAATCAACGCGCCAAGGCGCAAGCGCTAATGTGACTCCGAGTCCTAAAACCAAGAGCTGTAAGACACCGGAAAGAATGACGGCAATCTGTTCAAGTGCCGGACGTGAAAGGCCTGATGCAGATTGGATTGAGCGGAACGCCGGTGTGCCGGGCGATAGGAGATAGTCGAACGAATCTTCTGCAATTTGACGTCCGATAAACGTCAAAACCGCCAAGATCACAATCGTTACAAGCTGATCAGCTAAAAAGCCGGCAAGCACAGGATAACCGAAAAACGCTGCGCCGATAATTCCGATAATCATCACCCAACCAAACAAACGCGCGATGACAATCCAAAAGGGGCGGCTTTCCCCCGGCGCTTCATTGCGATCTTCAGGTTTAAGGCGATAGAGGCCAATCGTCAGAGTTGCAGCAACAAGAAGCGCGATGGAAGACTTCGATAAAACAGATAGCCCCAATCCCGCGACGATCGCTTGATTGATTGACTCGATCACGCGGCCAGCTGCAATCAAGAGCGCGATGCGCCGCGCAAGAGCGTATAATTTTTCAGCCTGGCGATCACTCAAATCGAGGACGCGCCATTCAGGCTTCGCAGTTGCTAAAACACCGCCAGCAAGGCTACCGACGAAACTGATAAAAACAACCGCGCGAAGAACCGCCACCATTACAGGTTCAACCCGATTAGGTAGCAATCCCGCGCCATCAATCGCTTGTTCAATCGCAAAGATACCAAAAAACGGAATAACAAACCCAATGACGCCAACCGCGACCGCACGCAAAGCGCGTTGCAGTCGTGTCGGATTGCCGAAGCGTGTTGAGCGCTCGATCATCGCTAAGACGTAACGTCGGGCCGAAATCGTTGCAAAAGCCGTTAATCCAAGACCAAGGGCGATCAAAAATCCGCCAAGCAGCCCGGCGCGCGCAACGGCGCGCTCGACCGTATCGCGAGCTACAATTCCTAGCGCCCGAATATCATGCGTGAAATTAAAGCCTATATCGGACCAGAGGCTCGGTGAGAGCACGCTCGCCGATTGTGAAAAAAGTTGTTGGGTAAAGAGTGCGCGCCGCTTGTCAGATATCGCCGTTTGCAATTGATCGGCCTGAACCGACAATGTGCGCGCGAGCTTGACGGTATCGTCAAATTCTTTGAGCGCTTTTTCACGGTCTTCGCGCTCTTTGGAAATATCGGGACTCTCGGGTGGCGCCTTTTCGTCAGGCTTCGGGCCAAGTTCTTTCAGGCGTGAGCGAATAGCCTCGGCGCGCGGCGCCTGTTCATCGGTAATTGTCTTTACCGATTGCGCAATGGCCTCCACTCTCGTCCGGCTTTCCTGAAGCGCGCCATCTCCGAAGGGACGGGAATTGATGCCCGCTTCAATCGCATCAAGCTCAAGCCGTAAGGAATCGAGTTGCGCACGATTATTTGTCTGATCCTGCGCGCTGGCAAAAGTGGGCCACGACAAAAAGAAAAGAGCTATAAGAAGAAGAACAACGCTCTTACTCTGCCCACGAAGATTCCCTGATGTGCTCATAGAAAGATTTGCCCTCCGCTTTTCAGCCGAATCATCGGACAACCGCCAACGGAGTGTCTCCGTAACGCGAAAGTTTCACACACGCAAAGGCGGATGATCACGCAAAATGTGCAATCATGCACGGTGGGGTAACTAAATTAGACCTTCTGCTTCGCGCGCTCGACCCCTTCGAGAATCAAGCGCCGTGCTTCTGCGGCATCGCCCCAGCGCACAATCTTAACCCATTTACCGGGCTCAAGATCTTTGTAATGGGCAAAAAAATGTTCAATCTGATGAATCGTGATCTCGGGGAGATCGGTATAATTCATCACCTTTTCATAACGCTTTGTGAGCTTGGCGCTCGGCACCGCTACGATTTTTTCATCGCCGCCAGATTCGTCTTCCATCACAAGCACGCCCACGGGACGAACGCTCATGATGGCGCCAGGGATGATCGCGCGCGTATTCGCAACAATCACATCGCAGGGATCACCATCATCCGAGAGCGTATGCGGAATGAAGCCGTAATTTCCGGGATAGCGCATCGACGTATAGAGAAAACGATCGACAACAAGCGCGCCCGCCTCTTTATCAATCTCATACTTGATCGGTTCGCCGCCAATCGGAACCTCAATCACGACATTGACATCATCGGGGGCGTTTTTTCCGATCGAGATGGCTTTGAGATTCATCGAAGACCTACCTTAGGTGCGGAATGGGGGCGCAATATGCAGTCTAGGTAGAGGCTCGAGCGCGACAGGACAAGAACGACTTTCGGGGAACAGTGACGCACTTGCTCTCCATCAAACCGTCATATTGCTTTGACAGGAGATACGACGCTCTCCATAGTCCGCGCACCCATGAATGAACACGTCAAAGCCCCCCCGAAAAGCCGAAACCCCTATTATCAGGGGCCTGTGAGCGACCATTTTGATGGTGAGCATTTCTTCAACCCGGGTCGGCGGTGGGGAAAATCTGCGGGCGACCTCCTGCGCTGGATGATGGAACGGAAGCCCGAGCGCTGGCCGCCCTCACATCCAAGCCCCTTCTCTGATGTCCCTCCGCATCGCGTCCCCGGTCGCGATATCCGACTGTCATTTGTCGGCCATGCGAGTTTTCTTTTGCAAACAGGCGGTCTCAATATTCTGATTGACCCCGTCTGGTCGGATCGTGTGTCACCCATCCGCTTTGCTGGACCCAAACGCGTCAACCCGCCGGGTATCCCGTTTGAGAAACTACCGCCAATCGATGTGGTGCTCGTTTCGCACAATCATTATGACCATCTTGATGTGCCAACCTTGCGCCGTCTCCATGCGGTGCATGCGCCGCGCATTGTGACGCCGCTCGGCAATGATACGATCATTCGTCAAGCCCACGCGGGAATCCGTGCCGAAGCGCATGATTGGGGTGCGCGGATCGAATTGGCGCCCGGAATCGCTGTGCATTTCGAGGAAGCCTATCACTGGTCGGCACGCGGTTTGCGCGACCGGTTGCGCGCGCTGTGGGCAGCCTTCGTGATCGAAACACCAAGCGGGCGAATTTATCATGTCGGTGATACCGGCTTTCACGACGGAAAAATCTTCCCAGCCGCGCGTGACAAACACGGTCGTATTAAATTAGCAATCCTGCCGATTGGTGCTTATGAACCGCGCTGGTTTATGGCGGAACAACATATGAATCCGGATGAAGCGGTGCGGGCATTCATTGCCCTTGGGGCAGAACGCGCGGTTGCGCATCATTGGGGCACATTTCAATTGACAAATGAAGGCGTGACGCGCCCGCCTGAAGATCTCAAAAAGGCACTCGCAACACATAAAGTGGATGAAAAAAAATTCACCGTGTTGCGGCCTGGTGAAGTGTTAAACGCTTAAACC
>CAWUMH010000046.1:0-12191 GCA_963923565.1 uncultured Alphaproteobacteria bacterium | reverse complement strand
CGGACGCGAATTGGTTTGATTGGATGCGGTTTCTACGCCCAAAACCATCTTCATGCGTGGTCAGATCTCAAAACCGAAGGCGCCGATCTCGTCGCCGTGTGCGACCTTGATGCCGCCAAAGCAGACGCGGCGGCCAAACAATTTGGCGCCAAAGCCTATAGCGACGCGCGCGCAATGTTCGCCGCAGAACACATCGATCTTGTTGATATCACAACGCAGATGAGCAGCCACAAAGCGCTGGCCGCAATCGCTGCCGAACATAAAGTCGGCGCGATTGTTCAAAAACCCTTCGCACCCACATGGGCCGAATGCATCGACATTGTCGAAACTGCTAAGCGGCACGGCACATGGCTCGCTGTGCATGAAAATTTCCGCTTCGCTACCGGCATGCGTCGTGTGCGTGCTGTCATCGACTCAGGCGCCATCGGGCAACCCAATTGGGCGCGGTTGGGTTTTAGAACCGGCTATGATGTGTTCAAAGGCCAGCCTTATCTTGCTGAGGAAAAGCGTCTTGTCATTCTTGATGTCGGCATACATGTGCTCGATCTCGCGCGCTATTTCTTAGGTGAAGTCAAACACCTCACCTGCGAGACACAAAAGCGGCTTCCCCATGTCAAAGGTGAAGATACTGCCACCGTCATGATGCGTCATGAGTCGGGTGCGGTATCGATTGTTGAATCAACTTATGCCGCGCGTAAGATTCCTGATGCGTTTCCGGAAACTCTTTTAGAGATCGAAGGCAGCGAAGGATCAATTGTGGTGGGACGCGGCGATAAAATGCAGGTCACAACACAAGGTATCTTCTTTGAAGAAAATATTGGCAGCCCACTGCTTTCATGGACAAGCCGCCCTTGGCATAATTCACAAGAAGCCGTGCTTCATACCAACCGCCATATGTTAAACCGCTTTCGTGCGGGCATAGCCGCCGACACATCAGGCGAAGATAATCTTAAAACCTATGCGCTGGTTGAGGCGGCCTATGAAGCGGCGGCCAGTGGCCAATCCGTCAAGCCGCCAAAATGGATTGCGAAAGGCTAAAGGGCTTCTTCGTTTTATTTGCCAAAGCCAATGGCCTCACGATTAACGACAAGCGCGGGATTAAGCTTTCCTGCAAAACAATCCAACGCGTTCTGAATGGACGTGACAGCCATGCGCATGGCGGACTCGTCGGTTAGTGATGCCGTATGCGGTGTGAGAATTACATCGTCGCGATGAAGCAGCGCGCTCGATGCTGCAGGCGGCTCGTCAGAAAAGACATCCAAGCCTGCGCCACGAAGTTTTTTATGTTCGAGCGCTTCAACAAGTGCCTCCTCGTCAATCAATCCGCCGCGTGCGGTATTCACCAGCAGCGCGGTTGGTTTCATAACCGCCAATTCCGCTTTGCCAATCAGCGGATGATCGCCTGTTTTGGGCGCATGAAGACTGATAAGATCGGCGCGCTTTAAGCCATCCTGTAATGAAGCAACCGGCTCAGCGCCAGCCTGCTTAATCACCTCCGGAGATAACCCCGGATCATGAGCAAGAATGATCATTCCGAATCCACGCGCCATGCCGAGAAGATGACGACCAATACGACCCAACCCAACAATCAGCAGCGTCTTCTCGAAAAGCTCGAGGGAATCAAATCGATTTCTAAGACTCCATTGTCCCTTCCGGACCGCCTGATCATAAATGCGGATATTTTTGGAAAGTGAAAACAGCATCATCATCGCATGTTCAGCAACCGCACGTGAATTCACATCGCCAACAATGGCCAACGGAATTTTTCTTTTGTTCAGCGCTTCAACATCAACGGCGTCATACCCAACACCATGCCGTGAGACAATTTTGAGACGAGGCGCATTCGCAATCGTATCTGCGCGCACGGGCTGGGTGCGCACAACAAGCCCGTCGGCTTTCGGCATCAAAGGCGCGTAAGAGTCATAAATAAGGTCCGGCACATAGTCATATGTGACGTCTGTTTGAGACTCCAAAAGATGAAGACCCGCATCATGAATATTGCCGGCGACAAGAAGATGCGGTTTCATCATGTTCACTTTCTAATGACTAAAAACCGCTCCACTCGCCGCCGTCACGAAGCGATAACTCACCAAGAGAGCGCAGGTGTCTTCACCGGTGCATCCCAGAGGCGAAGCGATTCATCATTCAAAGCGGTAAGGGTGATGGAGCATCCTGCCATTTCAAGTGATGTCACATAATTGCCGACAAGACTGCGCGCGACCTGAATACCGCGACCGCCTAAAATCTTCCGCACGGAATTGGCCATCAGATAAAGCTCCATGCCAGGTGTCCCGCCAAAGCCATTGACGAGCAAGAGAGCCGGCGCGCCCGATTTCAAAGACATATCGCCCAAAATAGCATCAGTCATTTCGGCGGCAATTTCATCAGCACTTGCCAATTTCACACGACGACGGCCGGGCTCGCCATGAATGCCGACGCCCATTTCCATTTCATCATCGCCCAATGTGAATGTTGGCTTGCCCGCTGCCGGCACCGTGCATGATGTCAGTGCAACACCCATGGAACGCGTGCGAGCGTTTACATCTTTACCAAGTGCATGAAGCGCTTCGAGATCGCGACCTTCTTCAGCCGCCGCGCCAATGATTTTTTCAACAATCATTGTACCGGCAACACCACGACGACCCGTCGAATAAGTCGACTTCTCAACCGCGACGTCATCATCCGTAATGACGGAGAGAACTTTTCCCGATGTCATTTCGGCGGCCATTTCAAAATTCATGACATCGCCTTCGTAATTAAGAACGATGTAGAGAACACCGGCGCCCGTATTCACATTTTCAGCGGCTGCAAGCATCTGATCCGGCGTTGGAGAGGTGAAAACTTGACCTGGGCATGACGCATCCAACATGCCGTGACCAACAAAGCCTGATTGTAAAGGTTCATGACCTGAACCACCGCCCGACACGAGAGCCACCTTGCCCTGTTTCAATGTTTTGCGACGAACAAATTTGTAATCCTCACCCAACGACAAAATATCACTATGGGTCGCAACGAAGCCATCGAGCGCTTCGGTCAAGATTGTATCGGTGCCATTAATGAGCTTCTTCATGACGTCTCTTCCTCTCTCTCACCTTTTCGAGTCCGGATCATCAATAATCCGGATCAAATTGCGGGCCATAGTTTCAAAAAGTGTTTCAAGCATTTGATTGCGATCGGGATCACCAAGATCGGGGACATCAATACTGATATGTCTTGTTGCCGCACGTGAACTGACAAGCCGCAAGCGTCCCGGATGCGCGCGCCGGTAAAGATCAAGAAATTTGCGTTTTTCTGCATCGGAAAAATGGCAAACATCAAACAACGCATCAAGATGCGTTGCGGGGATCGGCATCGGATAGGCCGGATTTGCAATCTGCGAAATAAAAGACCTATTTTTTCCGAGTGCGGTCGCGAGGCGTTGCCGTGTTCCTGACGGCCGCAGATCAAGCACCTGCTTGAATAGCTTTTTATATTCGGCAAGCGCCGTGGGGTCACCGCGCAAAGATGCGGATTCGGCCATCACGAATCCCCCGCCTTTTCAAAACTGAAATTTGAAATCGTCAGTTTCGCGCGTCCAACAAGAGAAGGAGCTGCTGATATACTTCGAATACCCGCTCGAAGCAGATACGGAAGAAGATCAGAATCACCACCCGCATCACCGCAAAGGCTCACATCGCGTCCAGATGCCTGCCCATAGGACGCGACAAGTTCTATGAGTTTTAATACAGCAGGATGACGAAGATCGGCAAGCGATGCGACCGCGCCGATGTCGCGTCCGGCAGCGGTTGTATATTGAACAAGATCATTTGAACCGATCGAGAAAAAATCGGCATTGAAAGACGAAACAGCAAGAGCTGCGGCGGGTACTTCTACCATCATGCCAAGAAGAGGCATTTTAGCGGCAATGCTCTGCGCCTTTAGCGTTTCATATTCTTCAATAAAAAGCGCGCGCACAGCATCAAGCTCAAACGGTGCCGTGATCATCGGCACCATGACTTTCAAAGTTCCGTGCGGTGCTGCGCGTAAAAGCGCGCGGATTTGCACACGAAAAACATCGAGACGTTGCAATGATAGACGTACACCCCGCACACCAAGAAAGGGATTGCTCTCGCCATCAAGCGTCAATCCTGCAATCGGCTTATCGCCGCCGGCATCAAGTGTGCGGATCGTCACAGGCCGCGCCTCAGCCCATTCAAGCATACGCCGATAGGCCATATACTGCGTCTCCTCATCAGGAAGATCCGGACCTTCACCGAAGAGAAATTCTGTACGAACCAAACCAATGCCATCGCAGATATTGGGATCAAGCGGCGCGAGATCATCAACGCCAGCAATATTGATCATGACGGCAATTGATGCGCCATCTTTCGTGAAAGCCGGCTTCATTTCAACAGCAGCGGCCTTAGCTGCCAATTCTTGATCCGCTGATTGACGTGCGAGAAATGAAGCGCGCGTATCCTCCCGTGGTGAAACAACAGCCTGTCCCAGTGCGCCATCAACAATAATGATCGACGATGTGCATTCGGGAATTTCGCCCAAACCCACAATCATGGGAACACGACGCGCGCGTGCTAACATCGCGACGTGACTTGTTGGGCTACCTTCTGACAAAAGAATGGCACCGCCCTTCGACCAATCAACGGAAAGAAAACGCGACGGCGCAAGATCACGCGCGGCAATGATTGAACCGGGCGGAACCGAAAACGCCACATGCGAACCGGATAAATGATCAAGGACCGCATCGCGGATATCTTCGAGATCAGCGGAGCGGGCGCGGAAATATTCATCATCCGCCGCGCGATAGACTGCGATCTCGGCATCAAGTGCATCGCGCCATGCTTGATCGGCAGCCTCACCCTGCGCGATTGAAGCGAAGGCGGCCTCAGCCAAGGCGTCATCTTCAAGCATCGCGACTTGAAAGCCGAGTATTTCTGCCGCTTCACCTTCGGCCCGATCAGCTAAAGTTGAGATTGATGCTAACGCGTCTTTGATTGCTTGCTTCAGATCGTGTGCTTCGCGTTGAGAGTCTCCAGTTGGGAGACGCGTTGATTTTTGTTCAACAAGGCGCACAACAGCGCCCTCGGCAAAGCCTGGCGAAGCGGGTCGTCCGGCGAGCCGAAGCTCAGCCATGATCGTCCCCCTCGACTTCATCGAAGCGGCGCTCCACCAAGTTAACGAGCGCGGCAACAGCGTCGTGCGCATCATCGCCCGATGCTTCAAAATAGAGCGTTGTGCCCTTTGGAGCCTTCACCCGCATGATTTTTACGGGGCTTTTCGCATCGACCCACGGGCCTGCGGCGTCTGTTGAAACAGAAATCGCAGAAGAAAAAGATTTCGCCAATTGCGTGAGCTTCACCGAAGGACGTGCGTGAAGACCAACGGCATTCGTAAGCAGCGCCGAACCGGTAACGGGTGCTTGTGAAGACATTTGAGGCGCGTTCATTGGGGTGAAAGCTCCTCGGCTGTTTGCTTTACAATATCGAGAGGAGAGCCACCCGATGCTTCAGTTGCGGCGATAACAGCACCTTCAACGATGGGCGCGTTACAAATAGCAATGCGCTTCTGCCGCGCCTCATCAATCATCTCGATGGCCATTTCTGTATTGGTTTCAGCGCCACCAAGATCAACAAGAACAGCTACGCCTGCTTCTGACCAGGCGCGATCAATCGCCTCCATGATCCGACCAACATCCGTGCCGAGGCCTCCGTCGCTATTGCCGCCTGTAAATGCGAGAGGCACGGCATCACCCACCATCTGGCGTACCATATCCGCCGCACCTTCAGCGACTTTTTCCGAGTGGGACACAATGACTATTCCAACATTCGCCATGTCAGCTGTAACTCCTCATGCACCGAAGTGCTTGGCGATGGTTGCAATTAAGAGTGACGAAGACCGCGCGCCCGGATCCATATGTCCAACGGATCGATCTCCGAGAAACGAAGCGCGCCCCCGAATGGCCTTCATCGGAACAGTTGCCTCAGCAGCAAGTCGTGCGGTTTCAGAAAGATGCGATGCTAGATTTGAACGATTATCCCACGCCGCAAGCACGGGCGCGAACACATCGAGCATGGTCTTTTGGCCTACATCCGATTTTCCGCGCGCTTTCACTGCTTCAAATGCCGCTGCAAATGCCGCCTTTAAGTTTTCCGATGTTGGTTGATCAGATATTTCTTTCGCAAGTGTCAAAAACAATGTGCCGTAAAGCGGGCCTGATGCACCACCCACCTTCATCACGAGCTGCGTGCCAATCGCTTTCAACATGTCGGGCAAAGATCGTGCGGCGAGCGCGTCGGCGTCCGCCAGAATGGATTCAAAGCCGCGTTTCATATTGACGCCGTGGTCGCCGTCACCAATCGCCTGATCAAGCGAAGTCAACTCATCCGCATGCGCGATGATCATTTTGGCACAGTCTTCGATGAGAGCTTTTTTCAATACGCTGTCCATGACCAATCCGTCACCCACGAACTCTCTGGCCATTGGCATCGAAAAACAGCGGCGCCAAAGGGGTCAGATGAACTTTATCGCCCTTCTCGAGACCTGAGTCAGGCGGGCTCAACACCACAACATCCTGCCCGCCCATATCGATATGGAGATGATTTTGGTCACCTAGGTGCTCAACCCATGTCACGAGGCCGTTGCCATCCGCACCATTGGATTTTTCAATCGAAAGATATTCGGTACGAAGGCCCATAACGCTAGCGCCGCGCGGCGCGGCCACGGACGGAAAGCGATTGAGCGGTACGAAATTGATCGCCGGCATACCCAATCGCGAAGCGACATACATGTTCACCGGATCAGTATAAATGTCGCGCGGCGTTCCCATTTGAACGAGACGTCCACGATCCATCACGCCAATGCGGGTCGCGAGCGTCATCGCTTCAATCTGGTCGTGGGTGACGTAAAGAATCGTAGCGCCGAGATCACGTTGAATGCGCTTCAACTCAATGCGCAAATCACCACGCAGTTTCGCATCAAGTGACGACAGAGGCTCGTCCATCAAATAGATGGACGGAGAGCGCACAAGCGCGCGTGCAATCGCCACGCGTTGCATCTGGCCGCCCGAAAGGCGCGTTGATTGATTTTGGAGCTTGTCATCAATGCGCACGAGCTTCGCAATCTCGCGCACTTTGCTGTCAATCTCGGCCTCCGTCAGGCCGCGAATAGGCGAGCGCAAAGGGAAAGCGAGATTTTCATAAACCGTCAGATGCGGATAAAGCGAATATTGCTGGAAGACAAAGGCGACATCGCGTTCCGCTGGCGCGGCCTTGGTCGCATCGAAGCCGTGGATCGTGATCGTACCCTGATCAGGTTCCTCAAGACCCGCGACAAGACGCAACAAAGTTGTCTTGCCTGCGCCTGTTGGCCCAAGCAACACAATGAATTCACCGTCACCAATTGAAAGGGAGACGTCATCAACGGCGCGCGTTGCACCAAAAGATTTTGATAGTCCTGAAAGAACAACCTCAGCCATGGATTGCTCCTTCATGTAGCGCGCTGCGTAACGCACGGCCTGAGGCCTTATCGAATACCGAGAGTTTTTCTGAGTGGAAGCTCAACCCCACATGATCGCCAATGGCGGCTTTGCGATTAGCGTCGACACGCGCACGAACCATTCCCCGCTTTGTAGTAATCGTGATCACCTGTGTTGTACCAAGATATTCGACACCAAACACTTCACCACGAATTGCCGAGGCATCATCAAGACGAACATGTTCAGGGCGAACGCCCAGCACAAGATCGGATTCAATGATGGGTTCGCGCGCGGATGGAATCTTTACCGCTACACCATCGAGAGTTAACGTATCTGCGCCAATCGCGAGGCCCGCACGTGTGTCAAGAAAATTCATTGCCGGTGAACCAATGAAATCGGCGACAAAGAGAGACGCTGGACGCTCATAGATTTCACGGGGGCTGGCGAGTTGCTCAATGACACCTTGATTCATCACCGCAATCGTATCCGCCATCGACATCGCCTCAAGCTGATCATGCGTGACATAAACAGTTGTAGCCTTAAGGCGATTGTGTAGCGCGCGCAATTCACCGCACATCACATGGCGAAATTCGGAATCAAGCGCGCCGAGTGGCTCATCCATCAAAAATGCGAGAGGCTTTCTGACAATAGCGCGTCCCAGAGCTACGCGTTGACGATCCCCACCTGATAATCCGGAAACCGGCTTTTCGAGCAGATCCGTAATACGCAAAATTTGTGCGGTCTCTTCAACGCGACGACGAATCTCTTCACGTGCAATGCCGTCGCATTTCAGGGGGAACCCAATATTTTCGCGCACATTCATATGCGGATAAAGCGCAAAGAGCTGGAACACGAATGCAATGTCCCGCTCGGACGCGCGGTTGAAGGTGACATTGTTGCCGCCGAGCAAAATTTCACCTGCGGTAGGCAGTTCAAGTCCGGCAATCATGCGCAAGGTGGTTGTCTTGCCACACCCCGATGGGCCCAGGAGACAGAAAAATTCACCATCCTTCACCGTGAAAGACGAATCTTTTACGGCGACGAAATCGCCAAAATTTTTCTGGAGATTGTTGACCTTAATTTCAGCCATCACTCACTCCGGAAACTTTGTAACGACGATAAACATGACAACACCAATCAAAGTGGTGATGAACGACATTGTATAAAGAATCATCGCGAAGGGCTGCAGCAGCATGAGCACGCCAGCGGCGATAAAGAGCGTCGCTGCCGTTTCCCAAGGACCACGACGGAAGATACGCGACAAGAGGCTGCGTTCGGATTGATTGCTCATTTACGCACCGCTCCGAATGTGATGCCCCGCAAGAGATGTTTCCTGAGGAGAACGGTGAAAATAAGAATAGGAACGAGGAACAGTGTCGTCCCTGCGCCAACCGCCGGCCAATCCATACCGCCTTCACCGATAATCGTCGGAATGAAGGGTGGTGCTGGTTGCGCGTCGCCCGATGTCAGAAGCACAGCAAACGCATATTCATTCCACGCAAAAATCATACAGAAGATTGCGGTCGCGACGATGCCGGTTGTGGCTTGCGGCAGCACGACTTTGCGGAACGCCTGCAAGCGCGTGTAACCGTCGATCATCGCGGCTTCTTCATATTCGCGCGGAATTTCGTCAATGAAGCCTTTCAAGAGCCACACAGCGAGTGAAACATTCACCGCCGTATAAAGAAGGATCATCCCGAGTTTCGTGTCGCTTAATCCGAGCTCACGATACATAAGATAAATCGGGATCGCGACCGCAATCGGCGGCATCATGCGTGTCGACAGAATGAAGAAGAGAAGATCATCCTTCAACGGCACTTTGAAGCGTGAGAAACCGTAAGCGGCGATCGTACCAAGCAGAACAGAGAGCGCTGTCGAACCGAAGGCGATGATCAAAGAATTGGCAAAGCGCTTCAAGAAGTTTGATGGACCGACAATCACCATATTGCGTTGACGCGTAACCTCTTCGCAGCGGTTCTGCGGCGGCGGAAGAGTTTCGAGATATTCTGGCGTTTGACGCGTCTGGTTCGTGAAGAGATTGCAGTACCCTTCGATTGACGGCTGAAAAAAAATCTTTGGTGGATAGGAAATCGAATCCGGCGGCGATTTCATGCTGGTGATCACAATCCAGAAGAGCGGGATCATCGTGATCAACGCATAAAGGATCACCGCACCCAACGCGATGCGTTTCGTGAGCGCGCTCGGCTCGACGACAGAATGGGCAGAGGAACTTGACGCGCTCATCGGCTTTTCACCTGGTTGAGTGCCTTCACATAAATGTTGGCAAGACCAAACACGGTTACGAAGAGAATAATGGCGAATGCGGACGAGAAGCCCGTGCGCCATTTTTCAAATGCTTCACGCTTCAACGTGATCGAGGCAACTTCTGTGGTTGATCCAGGTCCACCCGAGGTCAAGAGATTGACCATATCGAACATTTTGAAATTTTCGATTCCGCGGAAGAGCACGGCGAGCATGATGAAGGGCAACGCCATCGGGATCGTGATCGACCAGAATTGACGCCAATGCGATGCGCGATCCACTTCTGCGGCTTCGTAGATGTAATCAGGGATAGAGCGCAATCCGGCGAGACAAATGAGCATCACATAGGGTGTCCACATCCATGTATCGACAATGATAATGGACCAAGGGGCGAGCTGAACCGAACCAATCATCTCAAATGAAGACGGCTCCACGCCCGTGAAAAACGCGATGATGTAATTGAACAGGCCGATTTGCGGCTGATAAAGGAAGCGCCAGAAATTGCCCACAACGGCGGGCGACAACATCATCGGAATAAGAATGATGGTTGTCCAAAATCCGTGACCGCGAAATTTCCGATCAAGCAACCACGCGAGCGTAAAGCCGATGAGTGTTTGCAGAACGATTGTCCAGAATACAAAGTGTGCGGTCGATTGCATCGCCGCCCAAATATCAGGGTCACTCAAAATCGATGTGTAATTATCGATGCCGACATTTTTAACAGCGGCATTTGTGCGGTTCGCACGGAAATTCGTAAATGAAAGTTGGATCGTCCAGATCAATGGAAAAATATTGATCGCAAGCAGCAACAGCATGGTCGGCGTAATAAAGATCCATGCGATGGCGCGATCAGAAAGCCCCCGCACCCGCTTGGCAATTGCTTGCGGCGTGGCTTGCGCGGCACGCTGTGCAAGTTTGTCAGGAGTTGTTTGACCCGTCATGAACCGATCCCGTGACTCATTCGACCCTTGATGCGGATCGTTGTTGAGAAAGTGCCGGGACGATTTTCACCGCCCCGGCGAAGAGGCATTTCAGGAAAGCTTAGAGCTTACCGTCATCCTTGAAGACTTTCGTCCAGTCCTTGATCATGCCGTCGAGCGCTTCTTTGGCAGTGCCCTTGTCAGCGACGACATAGTCATGAATGCGCTTCTGCTCAGCGAGGAGAAGCTGCGCGTAGGACGGGTCAGCCCAGAAGTCCATCACTTGACCCATCGCAACCAAGAAGTCGGCTGCGAATGGTGCGGTCTTGGCAAAGCCTGGGTCGTTCAACACAGCCTTGTGTGCCGAATAGCCACCCATTGACCACCACTTCTTCTGAACTTCAGGGTTTGCAAACCACTTGATGTAGGCAAGTGCTTCAGCCTGGTTTGGCGAGTAAGCCACAACCGACAGACCTTGTCCGCCGAGCTGCGAGCCCGAGCCAGCAGAACCCTTCGGATTCACGAAGAAGCCGATCTTGTCGCCGCCGACCTTCTCGTCCTTATAGAGGCCTGGGAAGAACGCAAACCAGTTCATCTGAAGCGCAACCTGACCTGACTTAAACGCGTCGAGGCCTTCACCCATATAGGCGTCGGTGTAGCCTGGAGGTGTGCAGCACTTGTAGAGCGCCTTGTAAGCTTCGAGGCCCTTCACAGCGCCAGGCGAGTTCACGAAACCTTCCATCGCATAAGGCTTCTTGGGATCTTGGTATTTGAAGCCGTTTGGATAGAGGAAGTTCGAGACACCCATTGTGATGCCTTCCGAACCACGCTCGGTGAAGATCGCTGCGCCATAGACCTTCTTGCCGTCAACTTCACGGCCTTGGAAGAATTTGGCGATGTCGACGAGTTCATCGAGGGTCTTCGGCGGCTCGAGATCGCGATTATATTGCTTCTTGAACGCATCGCGCAGTTCTGGCTTTGCGAACCAATCCTTACGATAGGTCCAACCAAGCGCGTCGCCCATGGCAGGCAGCGCCCAGTAATTCGGTGTGCCCTTCGGCCATTCCGAATAACCGGTGACGGTTGCCGGCATGAAGTCATCCATCTTGATGCCTTCTTTGGCGAAGAAGTCATTGAGCTTCACATAGTGGCCATTTTCAGCCGAACCACCAATCCATTGTGAGTCACCGATGAGGAGGTCGCAAAGTTTACCCTTCGAATTCAATTCGTTGAGCATGCGGTCAGCGAAATTCGGCCACGGCACGAATTCGAACTTCATGTCGACGCCTGACTTCGCCGTAAAGTCTTTTGACAATTCGACGAGCGCATTAGCAGGGTCCCACGCGGCCCAGCAAAGCGTGATGGTCTTGGCATTGGCCGACACCGGCGTCATGGCCACCATGGCCGATGCCGCGAGCGCGGTTGCGCCTGCAATCAATTTCTTCATGAGGAGTGTCTCCCGGTTTAGTTCCACACGGCTCCCCCCGATTCTCCCCCGCCCAGGACCCCAAAAAAGGCCCTGAAATCGTCAGATTGGG
>CAWUMH010000045.1:0-12337 GCA_963923565.1 uncultured Alphaproteobacteria bacterium | reverse complement strand
GTCGCAATGGCGTTCTGATTTCGAATGAAGCCGGTGAAGCGGTTGCTTACGCGCTCTGGAACTTGGAAGATCGCGGCCCGATGATGATCGAGCCCGGTTGGAAAGTGTATCAGGGCATGATCGTCGGCGAACATACGCGCGATAATGATCTTGAAGTGAATGTGCTCAAAGGCAAGAAGCTTACAAATATTCGCGCGGCCGGTAAGGACGAAGCGGTGCGCCTCACACCGCCCATCAAGATGACGCTCGAAAAGGCACTCGCTTACATTCAAGACGACGAATTGCTCGAAGTCACACCGAAATCAATTCGTCTTCGCAAAGTGCATCTCGATCCGAATGATCGCAAACGCGCCGAACGCGCGAAGGAAGCTGTGGCGTAAGGACAATTGCGATGGCGGAGCGGCTCACCCTCATCTTAGGCGGTGCCCGCTCCGGCAAAACACGCCATGCGGAAGGTCTGATCAAGGCGCTGCCCGCGCCCTGGGTCTATGTCGCGACCGCGGAAGTTTGGGACGAGGAAATGCGGGAGCGTGTCGAGCGGCACAAGGCCGACCGCTCGGAAGCCGGATGGATTACGGTCGAGGCCCCTCTTGACCTCGCCACGGCTCTTCAAACCGATCACCCTGTCCTCGTCGATTGCCTCACGCTCTGGGTCACAAATCTGATGCTCGGTGAGCATGACGTTGAAGCCGCAACCCAGCGGCTTGAGGCGGCGCTTAAAGCCCGAAAGGCCCCGACTATTCTCGTTGCCAATGAAGTCGGCCTCGGAATCGTGCCGGACAATAAAATGGCGCGGGATTTCCGCGATCACGCCGGGCGGCTCCATCAGCGCCTCGCCGCTCAGGCCTCAAAGGTTATATTGATGATCGCGGGCCTGCCCCTTACCGTGAAATAGTCTGAAGCGGCTGAGTCAAAAGACCAAAGCCCCCGGAATTTCCCATTATTATTCGGATAATTGCGGCCCCTTGCCCCTGCTCCCTTGCATGACGGACTGAAACCGGCTTGGATAGGGCCTTCGATGCCTTCAGAAACGTGACTACACACGTCGTAAGGGCAGGAAAACATAAGGGAAACCCGATGATCAACAAAACCCTGAAACATGCTGCAGGCTTGGGCCTTGCGGTTCTTATGCTCGGCGCGACCGCCGTGTCTGCCAAGACACTGGTATATTGCTCCGAAGGCAGCCCCGAAAGCTTCACGCCTGCGATGAACGGCACCGGCACCAGCTTCGATGCCAACCGTCCCGTATTCGACAAGCTCACCGCCTTTGAACGCGGTGGCACCAATGTTGGCCCCGGTCTAGCCACAAGCTGGGACGTGACCGACGGCGGCAAGACGCTGACCTTCCATCTCCGCAAAGGTGTGAAGTTTCATTCGGGCGTTAACGGCTTCAAGCCAACCCGCGATTTCAATGCCGACGACGTGTTGTTCTCGTTCAACCGTCAATGGAAAGACACGCACCCTTACTTCAAAGTATCGGGCGGCAAATATGATTACTTCAACGATATGGACATGCCGGCGCTCCTCGACACCATCGAGAAGACGGATGATTACACCGTTGTGATGAAGCTGAAAGAACCAAACATGCCGATCCTCGCCAATCTGGCAATGGATTTCGCATCGATCCATTCGGCTGAATATGCCGACATGTTGTTGAAGGCCGGAAAGCCCGAGCAGTTCGACCAGATTCCGGTCGGCACAGGTCCTTTCTCCTTCGTCGCTTATCAAAAAGACGCGATGATCCGCTTCAAGAAGAACCCTGATTACTTCGGTGAAAAGGCTCTTGTTGATGATCTCGTTTTCGCGATCACACCAGATCCGACAGCACGTCTTTCGAAGTTGAAAGCCGGCGAGTGCCATTTCGCGATTGCACCGCGTCCTGCCGATCTTGAAGAAATCAAGAAGGACAAGGCGCTCTCGCTGATCAGCCAATCAGGCTTGAACGTTTCTTATTGGGCGTTCAACACTGAAAAGGCTCCTTTCGACAAGAAGGAAGTCCGTCAGGCGTTCAACATGGCGATTGACCATGATGCGATCATCAAGGAAGTGTTCCTTGGTTCTGGCACAAAGGCCAAAAACCTGATCCCGCCAACGCTCTGGTCTTATAACGACAAGGTTCCGTCCTATTCGTTCGATCCAGAAAAAGCCAAAGCGATGCTGAAGGCTGCTGGTGTAACAACGCCGCTTGAAATTGATCTCTGGTATCTCCCTGTTCAACGTCCATACAATCCAAATGGCAAGCGTATGGCCGAAATGATGCAGGCTGATTTGGCCAAGATCGGTGTCAACGCGAAACTCGTCACCTATGAGTGGGGTGAGTATCGCAAGCGCATGCAGAAGGGTGAACATTTCACAGGTCAGCTCGGCTGGACTGGTGACAATGGTGATCCGGACAACTTCTTCTTCCTGCGTGGTTGCGCGGCAGCCAAAGGCGGCCTCAACGTCACCAAGTGGTGCAACAAGGAGTATGATGACCGTCTGAACAAGGCCAAGAGCCTCTCAGACATCAAAGAGCGCACGAAGCTCTATGAAGAAATGCAGGTCATCGAGCACGAAGAAGCTCCAGACATGAAGATCGGTCACTCGATCGTGTTTGAAGCGATGCGTGCAGAAGTTACGGGCTACAAGCAGAGCCCCTTCGGCAGCCATGAATTCCAAGGCGTCGATGTGAAGTAACGGCTATCGTTCTCCCCCTCTTCCAATCGGGAGAGGGGGAGAACATTTTTTTATTATAAAAGACGACAGGCAGGATATTCCACTTCTCATGATCAAATTCATCCTGCGACGTTTATTTCTCACGCTTCCCACTTTCGTTGCGTTGATGTTTGTTACATTCATCGCGATCCGCCTCGTGCCGGGCGATCCAGTTGAAGTGCGCACCGGCGAACATGGAATTTCACCAGAACGTCTCGCTTATTTTCGCCACGAGCTTGGTCTTGATCAGCCTGTGTGGAAACAATTTCTCGATTATGTCTGGCATTTGCTGCATGGCGATTTTGGTGTGTCGCTGTCGAGCAACGAAAAAGTTCTCACCGAATTTCTGACCCTCTTCCCTGCAACGCTTGAACTCGCCTTTGCCGGTATGTTGTTCGCCGTTGTGTTGGGCGTTCCTGCGGGTGTTATTGCGGCTGTGAAACGCGGCTCGTGGTTTGATCACACCTTGATGGGCGCGGCTGTTGCGGGCTTCTCTATGCCGATCTTCTGGTGGGGTCTGTTGCTGATCATGCTCGTCTCCGAGGGTTGGGGATTAACCCCCGTTTCGGGCCGTATCGATATGATCAAGTATTATTTCGACGCGCCGACCGGCTTCATGCTGATTGACTCGCTTTTATCGGATCAAAAGGGCGCATTTCTCTCAACGCTCCATCATCTTGTTTTGCCGATGATTGTGTTGGGCACCGTACCGCTAGCGGTGATCGCGCGCATGACGCGCTCCTCAATGCTTGAAGTGTTGAGCGAAGATTATGTGCGGACCGCACGCGCGAAAGGCCTGTCCGAATTTCGCGTCATCACACTCCATGCGTTACGCAATGCGCTCATTCCTGTTGTCACCGTGATCGGATTGCAAGTCGGCGGATTACTTGCGGGTGCGGTTCTGACAGAAACGATTTTCTCATGGCCGGGCGTTGGCAAGTGGTTGATCGATTCCATTGGCCGACGTGACTACCCGATTTTGCAAGGCGGAATCTTGTTGATCTCGTTCCTTGTGATCCTAATCAATCTGTTCATCGATGTTCTTTACGGGGCCATCAATCCGAGGATCCGTCATGGCGCGTAAAGATACAACATCATCACCATGGGGTGATTTCTGGAGCGCCTTCTCGCAAAATCGCGGTGCGGTCGGCGGCTTAATCGTCTTGCTGATCATCATCACGCTTGCGCTCTTTGCCGAATGGATCGCGCCTTATTCAGCCACCGAACAATTTCGCGGCATGACCAAATTGCCGCCGATCTGGGCGGAGGGCGGCAATCCACATTATCTCCTCGGCACCGATGCGCTTGGCCGCGACATGCTTTCACGCTTGATCTTCGGCGCGCGGATTTCACTGTTCATTGGTCTATCGGTGATGATCGTCTCAGTGATTGTCGGGATCGTGTTGGGGCTTATCGCCGCGTTCATAGGCGGCGTTGTCGACTCGGTGCTTATGCGGATCATGG
Organism: uncultured Alphaproteobacteria bacterium; assembly: GCA_963923565.1. Lineage (GTDB taxonomy): Bacteria > Pseudomonadota > Alphaproteobacteria > Rhizobiales > Beijerinckiaceae > CAIUPE01. The sequence continues at coordinate 8,179 of CAWUMH010000045.1, read as the reverse complement.
ATCTCATCATGTCGATCCCGAGTCTGGTGCTCGCCATTCTCGTTGTGTCGATCCTTGGCCCGAGCCTCACAAATACGATTGTTGCCGTGTCGGTCGTTTATCTCCCCAATTATGTGCGTTTGGTGCGTGGTTCTGCGCTCGCCGAAATGGGTAAAGATTACATCATCGCATCAAAGGTCGCAGGCGCCGGTCCACTTCGTTTAATGTTTGTGACGATTTTGCCGAACTGCCTCGCGCCTTTGATCGTGCAAGCCGCGCTCGGTGTTTCAAATGCCATTCTCGAAGCCGCAGCGCTCGGCTTTTTGGGCTTGGGCGCGCAACCGCCAACGCCCGAATGGGGCGCGATGCTCGCGGATGCGCGCGAATTCATTCGCTCCAATCCGTGGATCGTGACATTGCCCGGTTTGGCGATTTTGATTTCGGTTGTGTCGATTAATCTCTTCGGTGACGGCTTGCGCGATGCGCTTGATCCGAAATTGCGGCGGAGCTGAGATCATGGCTTTGCTCGATATTCGCAATCTCTCTGTCTCCTTCGCCACACGCAATGGCGCGTTCAAAGCCGTTGATGGCATTGATCTCGCGGTTGAGAGCAATGACGTGCTCGCCATTGTTGGCGAATCCGGTTCGGGCAAATCTGTGGCGATGCTCGCGGTGATGGGCCTTCTGCCCTGGACCGCAAGCGTGACTGCGGATCGTATGGAATTTAACGGGCTTGATCTGCTGACAATCTCGGATGAAGCGCGTCGTAAAATCGTGCGCCGTGACATCGCGATGATTTTCCAAGAGCCGATGACATCGTTGAACCCGTGCTTCACAGTCGGCTTTCAAATCGGCGAAACGCTGAAGACGCATTTCGGTCTTGATAAAAAAGCGCAGAAAAAGCGCTCCATCGAATTGCTCGAACAAGTCGGCATCACCGATCCTGAAAAACGACTATCGGCTTTTCCGCATCAACTCTCGGGCGGCATGAGCCAACGTGTGATGATCGCCATGGCGTTGGCGTCTGAACCAAAATTGCTCATTGCCGATGAGCCAACCACCGCACTTGATGTCACGATACAAGCGCAAATTCTTGATCTTCTCGTGCGCTTGCGTCGCGAGACTGGCATGGGCCTTGTGCTCATCACCCATGATATGGGCGTTGTTGCGGAAACCGCTGAACGTGTTGTCGTGCAATATGCGGGACAACAGGTTGAAAAGCAGGACACACGCGGCCTCTTCCGTGATCCGCATCATCCTTATACCGCCGCACTTCTGGCCGCACTGCCGGAGCGAGCAACGGGTCGCGTATTGCCCTCCATTCCCGGTGTTGTGCCCGGACAATTTGATCAATTAAACGGCTGCCGTTTTGCGCCGCGTTGCGGCTTTGCCACCGAACACTGTTCCCGCGAGAAGCCCAAACGCGGCGGCGCCGATGATGGGCGCGCTTTGTGCCATACGCCATTGCATCAGGGTCAACCGCGTGCGCTGGAGCAAACACGATGAGCATTGTTCTTGAAGCGCAGGGACTGACACGCGATTACACAGTCCGTCGTGGCATGTTCGCACCAGCAGCGACTGTTCATGCCTTGGCGGGCGTGAGTTTTGATCTTGAATCCGGCAAGACGCTTGCTGTTGTAGGTGAATCGGGCTCCGGGAAATCCACTTTGGCGCGTTTGCTGACGATGATTGAAACGCCGACCGCCGGTATGCTCAAAATCAACGGTATTGATATTGCGCACGCCACCAAAGCGGAGCGCAAAAAACTGCGCAGCGAAGTGCAGATTGTTTTTCAAAATCCTTATGGGTCGCTTAACCCACGTCAGACCATCGGTGCTGCGCTCGAAGAACCTTTGATCATTAACACGACACTGTCATCGACAGAGCGTGCCGACGCTGTGGCCTCTATGATGGCGCGCGTGGGTTTGCGGCCGGAATTCAAAGATCGCTATCCGCATATGTTCTCGGGCGGCCAACGCCAGCGCATTGCGATTGCGCGCGCGTTGATGCTGCGTCCCAAAATTCTTGTGCTTGATGAACCTGTGTCCGCGCTTGACGTGTCAATCCGCGCGCAAGTTCTTAATCTTCTCGCTGAATTGCAGGAAGAGTTTGGTCTCGCTTACCTCTTCATCAGTCATGATTTGTCCGTCGTGCGCCATATCGCTGATCGCGTGATGGTGATCTATCTCGGGCACGCGGTAGAAACGGCGACGCGCGAGCAGCTCTTCGCCTCGCCGCAGCATCCCTATACAAAGGCGCTTTTGTCGGCGACGCCGGTTGCCGATCCCGATGCGAAGAAAGAGCGCATCGTGTTGCAGGGTGAATTGCCCTCGCCTTTCGATCCACCAAGCGGATGTCCGTTCCATCCCCGCTGTTCATCGGCGATCGCGCGGTGCAAGAGCGAAGCACCGCCAACTCTTTTCAAACAAGGCCGCGATGTCGCGTGCTGGGCTGTTGAGTAACCACGCTTCAACGGAGCATCTATCATGCGAATTAGCGATATGAACTGGATGCAAGTTGAAGATTATCTCAAACATGATGATCGCGCTGTTTTACCTTTGGGATCAACCGAACAGCACGGATTTTTGAGTCTCTCCGTCGACTCGATCCTTTCTGAACGCGTGGCGATTGAAGCGGCTGAACCGCTCGGCATTCCTGTATTCCCTGTCCAAGCCTATGGCATTACGCCTTACTTCATGGCGTTTCCGGGATCGGTTTCGATCAAGCTCTCGACCTATGCCGCGCTTGTGACGGATATTCTCGATTCACTTTACACTGCAGGCTTTCGTCGCATCTTCTTGTGCAATGGCCATGGCGGCAATTCACCGGCACAAACCGCCGCGATTGAATGGATGGGTCGTAACCCCGGCTCTGCCGTTCGCTTTCACAATTGGTGGAACGCACCCAAAACTTTTGCGAAGGTGCAAGAGATCGACAAGGTCGCTTCGCATGCGTCATGGATGGAAAATTTTCCATGGACGAGGTTGCCCAATATTCGCGGCCCGGAAGTGCAAAAGCCGATGACCGATTTGGAGACCATGCGTCTTAAAGATCCGGCAGGTGTGCGAAAGATGCTCGGCGATGGCAATTTCGGCGGCTATTATCAACGCAGCGATGACGAGATGTTGGCGCTCTGGCACATCGCTGTTGAAGAAACGCGCGCGCTTATGGAAGGCCCGTGGGCGTGAGCGCCGGCAACGATCCGATAGTCGTCTGGGGTGCAGGCGCCATCGGCGGGGCAATTGGTGCGTTCTTTGTTCGCGCCGGGCATGATGTCTTATTCGTCGATCAAGATACAGCGCATGTAGAGGTGATGAACCGCGATGGTCTCACCATCGAAGGCCCGATTGATCAATTCACCGTTAAAGTCCGTGCACTCACACCGTCGCAAGTAGAAGGCACTTTTTCCCGTGTTCTGCTTTGTGTCAAAGCCCATCACACCGAAGGTGCCACGCGCCAAATCGCGCCCCATCTCGCGCGTGACGGCTATATCGCGTCCTATCAAAACGGCCTCAATGAATTGGTGATTGCCGATATCGTTGGGCGCGAGCGTGTGATTGGTGCGTTCTTGAATTTCGGTGGTGATTATATGTCACCGGGCGTTGTTCAATTGAGCGGTCGTGGTGCGGTTGTGTTGGGTGAATTGGATGGCGCGATGAGCGAGCGCCTCAAAACGCTCCATGCCTTGATGCTCATCTTCGATCCGAACGCGATCATGACGGATCATATTTTCGGCTATCTCTGGGGCAAGCTCGGCTATGGCTCGCTGCTCTTTGCAACAGCACTGACCAACGCCTCAATCTGCGATGGCCTTGCAGCGGCCGATGCGCGGCCACTGCTGCGTAACATTGCACGAGAAGCGACGGCAGTCGCCTTAAAGCTCGGCTATGAACCCTTGGGCTTCAATGGCTATGACCCTAAGGCCTTCACACCAGATGCATCGGAGGCAGACGCCCACGCCTCTTTCGATGCGATGGTCACACATAATGCGAAATCAATTAAAACACATTCCGGCATCTGGCGCGATCTCGCTATTCGGAAACGAAAGACGGAAGTCGATGCGCAACTCGGCCCGATTGTCGAACAAGGCACCAAGTTAGGACTCAAAACTCCGCTTGTGGCGCGCATGATCGCAATGATTCACGAGATTGAAGATGGTAAGCGCCCGCTCGATTGGGCCAATTTGGCCGAGCTTGCACAAGCCCAATAAAGGAACACCGCCATGCTGATCGACTTCAAAGGCAAACGCGCACTTGTGACGGGGGCGGCACATGGTATCGGCCGCGCGATTGCGTTCGCGCTCGCGCGCGATGGTGCAACGGTGACTGGTGTTGATAACCGCCCTGTTGAGCCCAACGAAAACGGCCTCACGATTCACACGCATCAATGCGATCTCACCAAACGCGCGGCCATTGATGAGCTTGTGAAATCCAAAGGCCCCTTTGATATTCTCATCCACAGTGCGGGTGGCGTTTGCGGACAAGTGGGTCGGCCTTTAGAAGACATCTCCGAGGACGATTGGGACACCATCGTCAACATCAATATGAAGGCGGGCTTTTTCCTCTCGCAAGCCGTCGCGCCCCATATGAAACAACAAGGCTATGGCCGTATCGTTCTCATCTCCTCAGGTGCAGGACTAGGCGTGAGCCTCACCGGTATCCAAGCCTATGCGTCTGCCAAAGCGGGCGAGATTGGTCTCACGCGTCAATTGGGCCATGAGCTCGGTAAATTCGGGATCACGGTCAACAGCGTTGCACCGGGCTTTGTGCGCTCCAATCCGACAACGGAACGGCAATGGGAAGCCTATGGAGCGGAAGGCCAGAAAGCGATGATTGAACGTATCGCGACACGCCGGTTGGGCAAGGTCGATGATATTGTTGCAGCAACATTGTTTTTTGCGAGCGAACAAGCGGAATGGATTACGGGCCAAGTGCTTTCAGTGGATGGTGGTAAATGAATGATCCCTGGCATGCGGAAGCGATTGAAAAGCGTCTCGTCAAGGAGATGCCTCAGCATATCGAAACGCTCAAACAATTCGTTGCCATTCCGAGTGTCTCAACCGACCCGCAGTATCGTGACGGCATTCATGAAGCGAGCCGCTTTGTTGCTGATCGTTTGAAAGCAGCGGGTCTCACGGACGTCGCGATTCTCCCTACTGCAGGACATCCAGTTGTTACTGCTGCATGGCATGGTGCGCCGGGCAAACCCACCGTGCTTGTTTACGGCCATTATGATGTGCAGCCACCCGATCCGATCGCCGCATGGTCGAGCGCACCCTTCACGCCAGATATTCGCAACGAACGACTTTATGCGCGCGGCGCCTCTGATGATAAGGGGCCGATGCTGATTCCGATTGCGGTGGCTGAAGCCTTCATGAAGGAACAAGGCCGCTTGCCGGTAAACATGGTTTTTTTGTTTGAGGGTGAAGAAGAAGTGTCGAGCGCGCATCTTGAAGACTTCGTGCGTGCGCATCATGATCGTTTAAAAGCTGACTTCGCGCTCTCTGCCGATGGCGCGCAATGGCGTGCGGATTTGCCAAGCGTTACAGTCGCAAGCCGCGGCATTTGCGCTTTGGAAGTCACCGTCAAAGGGCCAGGGAAAGATCTCCATTCAGGACGACATGGCGGTGCGGTCGCAAACCCCATTCAAGCACTCATCGCGCTGTTGGCAACACTGCATACACCTGAAGGTTCAATTGCGGTGCCCGGATTTTATGATGGCGTTGAGCCGGTTCATCCTGATGAGATTGCAGCGATTGCGCGCATTCCTTTTGATGAGGCCGCCTATCTAGCAGAAGTCAAAGCACCAGCTGGTGCAGGCGAAGCCGGCTACACACTGTTGCAGCGCAATTGGATAAGGCCCACTCTTGAATTTAACGGTATTGTTGGTGGCTATACTGGCCCCGGCAAAAAGACCGTTATTCCGTCAGAAGCGTCAGCAAAAATCACATGTCGCTTGGTGCCCGGCCAAGATCCGGATCTCATTGTTGCGCTGCTCGCGCAGTATCTCGAAAGTCACGCACCAAAAGGCACGAGCGTATCCGTGGTTCGTGAAACCGGCGGCACACCGGCTTACGCGGTGACGCATGATCACCCGGCCCTTGTATTGTCTGAAGATGTATTGGAATCCGTACTCGGTCAGCGCCCTGTGCGCGTACGGATGGGCGCTACGATTCCGATTGGCGATATTTTCAAACGCGTACTGGGTATTGATACGGTGTTTTTCTCGTTCTCGACGGTCGATGAAGATTACCACGCGCCGAATGAATTTTTTCGCCTTGCGAGTTATGAACGCGGCATGATTGCGTGGGCGCGTTATCTCGCAAAATTAGGTGCTTAAGCGAACATCTAAAAATTCCACGTTGCGCTCAAGGCACAGCGGCGGTGAATAAAAACACACCGAAGATAACAAGATGCACGGCGCCGTGGAGAACGGTGGTGCGTCCGGTGCCCAGCGTCAGCGTACTGATGAAGAGTGTCAGAACTAAGAGAACCGTTTCATGCGGTCGAAGCCCAAGCGGCAGAGAAATATCTTTCCAAATCGACAATAAAGCGACCGTTGGAATTGTCAGTCCAATACTCGCAATCGCCGAGCCGATGGCGAGATTGAGACTGCTTTGCAACCGGTTTGCACGCGCTGCACCAAGAGCAGCAAGCGATTCCGGCAAGAGCACGATAATGGCAATCACCACGCCAAGAAAACTTGCCGGTAGTCCTGCGCCATCAATAACTAAGCTGATTGGTTTGGAGAGAATTTTGGAGAACAGAATTACAAGCGTCAATGAGGCAAGCAGAAGCACGCCACTCAATAATGTCATGCGTATCGAAGGACGTTCACCATGCTCAAATTCTGCCAAATCATCAATTTCGGCGTCAGTAAAATAATCACGATGACGGACCGTCTGAACAAAGACAAAGACACAGTAGAGAACGAGAGAGACAAAACCCACAAACAGGAGTTGGCTTGGCGAGTAGAACGGCCCTTTGACTGCGATCACATAATTGGGAAACACAAGAGAGATGGTTGCCAAAGTTCCAAGCACGGCAAGTGCCGCCGCTACACCATCAGACCGGAAATTTTGCTCAAAATGGCGACGGCCGCCCATCACCAAACCTAAACCGACCACGCCATTCAGTACAATCATAACTGCGGAATAGACCGTATCACGCGCCACATATTCTGATCCGGGCGTGGCAGAAAGCAAAATAGAAACGATCAGAGCCACTTCGATGATCGTTACGGCAACAGCGAGCACGAGAGAGCCCAAAGGCTCGCCGACACGCAACGCGATGATTTCAGCGTGATGAACGGCTGCAAAGACAGAAACACCGAGAGCGAGTAATGCCAAACCACCTAAAATAAAATTCGCTTTTGACATATCCAAAATAAAAAGCGCGACCAAAAGCGCCGCAGACATAAGCGGGCCAAGCCACGTCCAATAGGGCAAACGAGCTGCTTTTCCGACAACGCTCACGATATGCCTACACAAAAAAATAAGATGACGCGTTTACAAGAAAGGATCGATATCAGCGCAATCAGAGTTGCCGTTCCATTCTTGGTTTAATGTTTATCCGCTGAAATGCGATCCGTCCAAGCGAGCATCAAACCGGAGACGACGAAGGTCATATGGATGGCCACATACCAGATCAAATCACGATCCGAGATATTATGTATATCCATAAAGCTTTTCAAAAGCTGAATGCCTGAAATCGCAACAATTGATGAAAGTAATTTAAGCTTCAAGCCGCTGAAATCGATCTTGGCCATCCATTCTGGCCAATCAGGGTGGTCGTGGGCTTCAATTTTTGATACGAAATTTTCATAACCGGAAAAAATAACGATCACGATCAAGGAGCCGGTTAAAGTGAGATCAACAAGCGTCAAGACACCGAGAATGACATCGGCTTCTTTCGCTTCAGGAATGCGAAGGGCAAAATGCCACGCCTCCTGCATCGTTTTGTATAATAAGAAGCTAAGCGCCGCTACGAGCGCCAAATAAAACGGTGCCAGCAACCAGCGACTCGCAAAGAGAATGCGTTCAATCGTTTTAGAAATCATTTGTATCCTCATTCAGCCGCGATGCCGACGCCGATAGGGCAACTCACGCCCGTGCCCCCTAAACCGCAATAGCCATTTGGATTTTTAGCGAGATATTGCTGATGGTAATCTTCCGCAAAGTAAAATATCGGCGCGGGTATAA
>CAWUMH010000044.1:0-12435 GCA_963923565.1 uncultured Alphaproteobacteria bacterium | reverse complement strand
TGATGGCTCCATGCGCGAGATTGTCGCGTGCCATTGCTCGCAATGCCGCAAACAATCTGGTAATTTCTTGGCATCATCGGATGCAAAAGCCACCGATGTGACATTTCTTGAAACATCAGGCCTGAAATGGTTCAAGTCGTCAGACAAAGCCGAACGCGGTTTCTGTCAGGACTGCGGCAGCGTCCTTTTTTGGCGGAGCGTTGACAGCGATATGATTTCGATTACCGCCGGATCGCTTGACGGCAAGACAGGGCTCAAGATTTGCGAGCATATCTATGTCGCAGATAAGCCCGACTGGTACGAGATCACCGATGGGATCAAACAATATCAGATCTGGCGTTGAGCCATTCGCGTAAGCGCTGAGAATTTTCGAGTATGGGTTAAAAAATCATGGCGCTTCTTCTCGGTATCGATACAGGCGGCACCTATACGGATGCCGTTCTCTTCGACGACAAGCAGAACAAGGTGATCGCGAAAGCGAAATCGCTGACGACGCGCCATGATCTCGCCATTGGTATTTCGGGCGCTGTCACGCGCGTGATCGAGGTAGCGAAAATCGAAGCCAAGACAATCGAACTCGTCTCGCTCTCGACCACACTTGCGACCAATGCGCTTGTCGAAGGCCAGCAACGTCGGATCGGTCTCGTTATGATCGGCTTCAGCGAGACCGACATCGGACGACAGGGATTGTCGTCCGCGCTTGGTACTGATCCGATGGTGCGCATTGCCGGCGGACATAACGTCACCGGCGATGAAGCTGCGCCGCTTGATCTCAACGCGCTTGATGCTTGGCTTGATGGCGCAGGCAAAGCAGTGACGGGTTATGCTGTTGCCGGCTATTTCTCAACGCGTAATCCCGCGCATGAGCAACGCGTGCGCGATCATATCCGTGCGCGCATGCATTTGCCGGTGACATGCAGTCATGAGCTCACAAGCCAGCTTGATGGCCCCCGCCGTGCATTAACATGCGTTTTGAATGCGCGGCTTATCCCGCTCATTGATGGCTTGATCGGCGCAACAACACGGTTTCTCGAAGCACAGAAAATCAAAGCGCCTGTCATGGTGGTGCGTGGTGATGGCGCATTGATCGCGGCCGATGTTGCGCGCGAACGTCCGATTGAAACCATTCTCTCAGGTCCGGCGGCAACGCTTGTGGGTGCGGCCTTCATGACGGGATCGCAAGATGCGCTCGTTTCCGATATTGGCGGCACAACAACCGATATTGCGGTGATGCGCAATGGTGCGCCGCGCCTTGATCCGTTGGGGGCACGCGTTGGTCCCTATCAAACCATGGTGCAAGCCGTCGCGATGCGCACAATTGGTTTGGGTGGTGACAGTGAAGTGCGCCTTGTTGAAGAAGGCATGCGCGTAACACTTGAGCTTGGCCCTCGCCGTGCGATGCCGATTAGTCTTTTAGCTATCGATCATCGTGACATGGTGCATGCCGCGCTTGAAAGGCAAATGCGTGCAGAAGTAGCAAGACCAAGTGATGCGCGTTTTGTTGTGCCGATGCCGGTAACCGATGCTGCGCGTGCCGGTCTATCTCAGGCTGAAGCGGCTCTTCTCGACAAGATTGAGGGGCAACCAAAGGCCGTTGACGATATTGTTGAAACACGCGCAGAGAGCGGCGCGCTCAATCGCCTCGTGACGAATGGTCTTGTGTTGATGTCATCGCTCACACCTTCTGATGCCGCGCATATTCTGAATATTCATGACGGTTGGGATGGCGCTGCAGCGCGACTCGCGGGCGAGTTAATGGTGCGTCGTCGTGGTGCGAAAGGTGAAGTGTTGTTTGAAACACCGGAAGCGGTTGCCGAAGCCATTATTTCGCGGCTCGTGCGTCGTTCCGCAGAAGCCTTGATGGATGTTGCGCTTGATGAAGACGGTTTCACGCTTGAAAACCCAAGTCGCCATCCGTTGATGATCGCTGCGTTAGAAAAAAAGTCGGGTGTGTCGTCGATACGCTTTGATTTCAATTTGCCGATTGTCGGTGTGGGAGCCTCTGCGCAGACTTATTATCCGATGGTGGGAAAACTTCTCGAGTCAAAAGTGGTGTTGCCCGAGCATTCGGATGTTGCGAACGCGCTCGGCGCTGTCGTGGGTCATGTGCGCATTACCGGCGAAAGCGTGATCCTCTCGCCGGGCCCGGGACGGTTCCGCGTGCATGGGCCATCGGACAAGCATGATTTCACGGATCTCGAAGCCGCCGCTGCGGCCGCGATCACTGGCCTTAAGGCTGATCTTGCGAAGCGGGCCGAAGCGGCCGGTGCGGATGACATCGACATCACGCTCGACCGCAAGGACGTTTCCGCTTTTGCCGATGGGCAGGATATTTTCGTCGAAAGCCGGATTATCGCTGTGGCCACGGGCCGTCCGCGTCTCGCTCATACCTGAAAAGCGCTCTGATCTCTCCGCCAAAGGACGAAGTGGCGGCACCCCTATGTTTCGTGGCAATGTCCTCGGGACTTGAGGAAACACATGCCGCGAAAAAGGGACACCGGTTTTTCGATAAAAGGCATGCGTCAAAGAAGAAATTAGGTATTTTATGGCGTTGCAATTTGATGATCCGGCGGTGACCGATCTCGCCCAATGGCGGAAACTGGCGGAAGCCGTGTTGAAGGGTGCGGATTTCGACGAGGTCCTGACTGCTAAAACGGCCGATGGGATTCGCGTCGAACCCCTCTATGCCAAAGCGGAAGGCCGCGCGCCGATTCTTGGTCGGGCAGCCGGTGCGCCTTGGGCGATGATGCAACGCGTTGATGATCCCGATGCCGCGCGGGCGAATAAGCAAGCCCTCACCGATCTCGAGAATGGCGCCAATGGCCTCACACTTGTCTTCAAAGACTCGCTCGGCGCGCAGGGCTTCGGCATAGACGCAAAAGCAGATTCAGTTACCGATACGCTTAAAGGCGTTTATCTTGATGCCGGTATCGATATCGCGCTTGATTGTGGCCCACGCGGACGCGATGCGGCGCATGCATTTGGCGATGCGTGTAAAGCCCTCGGCTTTCCCGCGAATACGGTGCGTGCGCGCTTTGGGTTAAATCCTGTTGGCACCGGCGCGCGTATCGGCGCGCTGCATGGCGATGGTGCGCAGGTTGCAAAAAATGTTTCTGCTGCGGCGAATGATCTTATCGGACAAGGGTTCAAAGGTCCCTTTATCGCCGCTGATGGTCGCGTGGTGCATGCTGCTGGCGGGTCGGAAGCGCAAGAGCTTGGTTTCGTATTGTCATGCGCGTTGTTCTATCTGCGCGGACTTGAGGCTTCGGGCATTGCACTTGATGACGCGCGCGCGATGATCGAATTTCGTCTCGCGAGCGATTCGGATCAATTTCTTTCGATTGTGAAGCACCGGGCCTTGCGCCGCCTATGGGCTAGTATTGAGACGCAATGCGAGTTGGAACCGAAGCTGATTTTTATCACATCGGAAACTGCGTCGCGCATGCTCACAACGCGTGATCCGTGGGTCAATGTGTTGCGCAATGGTATGGGCTGTTTTGCCGCTGCCATTGGTGGCGCCAATGCAATTTCCGTTTTGCCTTTCACGTCAGCCATCGGTCTTGCGGATCCCTTCGCACGGCGTTTAGCGCGCAATACGCAATTGGTGCTCGCGCAAGAATCACATCTCGCAAGTGTTGCTGATCCAGCCGCCGGCGCGGGTGGTTACGAGGCTTTGACCGATGCTTTGATTGAAAAAGCATGGATTGAATTTCAAGCCATCGAAAAAGAGGGCGGTGTGGTTGCGGCTTTGCAAAAGGGCAGCATTCAGGCGCGCGTGAGTGCGGTAGCAACGGAGCGCCATGCAGCGATTGAGAATAAAAAAGCGGCGATCCTGGGCGTAACCCTGTTTCCCGATGCGCATGAAAAGCCGATTGCTGTATTGGCTCCGTCGCCTGCGCCGCAAACGCCAGCCAACACGCAATTTGCTCCTCTTACCTCTTTGCGTGTCGCCGAGTTTTTTGAACGGAAGATGCCGAAAATGGGAACCGTATCATGACCCGCATTCCCGATTTCTCGAACTCGTCTTATGTCGTCGTACAATTACCGACGCAAAGCATCACAGCCTCTAACTGGATGACGCCCGAAGGCATTGCGGTGAAGCCTGTCTACACCGAAGCCGATCGAAACGGTTTGAGCTTTGTTGAGTCCGTCCCTGGTGCGCAACCTTATTTGCGCGGCCCTTATCCAACCATGTATGTCAATCAGCCTTGGACGATCCGCCAATATGCAGGATTCTCGACGGCGGAAGATTCAAACGCGTTTTATCGTCGCAATCTTGCAGCAGGTCAGAAGGGCCTCTCCGTCGCCTTCGATCTCGCAACTCATCGCGGTTATGATTCCGATCATCCGCGCGTCAAAGGCGATGTCGGCATGGCGGGTGTCGCTATTGATTCCATATATGACATGCGTACGCTTTTTTCGGGCATTCCGCTCGATGAGATGAGCGTGTCGATGACGATGAATGGCGCCGTTCTTCCTATCCTCGCGCTTTATATCGTCGCGGCTGAAGAACAGGGCGTTGCGCAAGAAAAACTGTCCGGTACAATTCAGAACGACATCTTAAAAGAATTCATGGTGCGGAATACCTATATATACCCGCCAAATCCCTCGATGCGCATCATCTCGGATATTTTTGCCTATACGTCGAAACATATGCCGAAATTCAATTCGATTTCGATTTCCGGCTATCACATGCAGGAAGCGGGTGCGACGCAAGATCTCGAACTCGCTTATACGCTCGCCGATGGTGTTGATTACATTCGCGCGGGATTAGCGGCTGGAATGGATATCGATACCTTTGCGCCGCGCCTGTCCTTCTTCTGGGCAATTGGTATGAATTTTTTCATGGAAGTCGCAAAGCTTCGCGCCGCGCGCCTTTTGTGGACAAAGCTCGTCAAGCAATTCAATCCGAAGAGCGAGAAGAGTTTGCCGCTACGTACGCATAGCCAGACATCCGGTTGGTCATTGACGGCACAAGATGTGTTCAACAATGTCATTCGCACCGAGATTGAAGCGATGGCCGCGACGCAAGGCCATACGCAATCGCTCCACACCAACTCGCTCGATGAAGCGCTTGCTTTGCCGACCGATTTCTCGGCCCGTATTGCTCGCAACACACAGCTCTTCTTGCAGAAAGAAAGCGGCACGACGCGCATCATCGATCCATGGGGCGGATCTTATTATGTCGAGCGCCTGACTGCGGAGCTCGCTCAAAAAGCATGGGCGCATATCGAAGAAGTTGAAGCGCTTGGCGGCATGGCGAAGGCGATTGATGCCGGCATTCCGAAGCGTCGCATTGAAGAAGCGGCTGCCCGCACGCAGGCGCGTATTGATTCCGGTACGCAGGCCGTAATCGGCGTGAACATCTATCGCCCGGAAAACGAACAGCAGATTGACGTTTTAAAAGTCGATAATTCCGCCGTACTCGCGCAACAAATTGAAAAACTGAAACGCCTCCGCGCTGAACGCAATGAAGCGGAAACACAAGCCGCATTGAACGCGCTTGAAGACGGCGCGCGTAACGACGGTAATCTGCTTGCGCTCTCAATTAATGCCGGACGCGCGAAAGCGACCGTTGGCGAAATCTCGATGGCGCTTGAAAAGGCTTTCGGCCGCCACAAGGCGACAGCCGAAGTTGTGACGGGCGTTTATCGTAAAGAAATCGGCGGAATGAATGAAGCCTTTGGCCGCGCGCGCGATTTGGTGCAATCTTTCAAAGAAAATGATGGCCGCTTGCCGCGTATTCTTGTCGCTAAGATGGGACAAGATGGCCATGATCGCGGACAGAAAGTCATCGCATCGGCCTTCTCTGATTTAGGCTTTGATGTCGATGTTGGTGATCTTTTTTCGACGCCGGAAGAAGCGGCAAAAGAAGCGATTGCAAAAAATGTTCATGTCGTTGGCGTTTCAACGCTTGCTGCCGGACATCTCACACTCGTGCCTGCGCTCAAAACCGCACTCGAACATGCGGGGCGCTCCGATATTATGATTGTTGTTGGCGGTGTTATTCCTGAGCAGGATTTTGAAGCGCTGAAACAAGCGGGAGCCGATGCAATCTTTCCCCCCGGCACGGTCGTGTCTGATGCGGCAATGAATGTGCTTGATCGACTCAATGAACGCCGCGGCTATCGCCAGCAACGATCTTGAGGATTTTCATTGCACTTCGAAGGCCTGAGCCTGTCGTGCGTCATCGGGCGGCATAGCCAATTGCGCGCCGATTGCACGAATCGCTGCGGGTGCGGCCGCAAATGTTCCGTGACGAAAGAAATCCCCTGTATCGGTATTCGATAGATCATAAACACGAATACCGAGTTTAGAGATCTCGTCGCGCTGCGCTTTATCGTTGAGATCAAGCGTGCCGAGGCGTTGCCGATCGCCTGCTAATGCACTTGAAATATTCAACGCCTTGTCATCCGCAGCCGCAAAAATCGACACACGCGCAAAAGAACCGACGCGGGCATATTGCTGCTTGAAGACGGCAAGATCAATGTCGGGCGCCGCTAACATGACTTCACCAAGATGCCCCGACAGGTCACCGCGCCCAGCAATTGCAGCTTCGCGCAACGCTTCCATTGTCAGCCATGTGCCCATGGAATGGGCAAGTATATGAATACGACCCACGCCAGGCATCGTTCCGAGTTCTGTTAACACAGCGGTCAAATCATCTCTTGAGGCCGTCGCATTGTCTTTGTCAGCGCCATAGGCGAAAGCGCGATTTTGCGATGGCCAAGTGAAGAGCACGGGAACACCTGTAAATCCTGAGTCGGTTGCGATTTGAGCAAGGCGAAAGCGTGCTTCGTCATAGCCTGTGTTGAACCCATGGACATAAACAAGAATATCGCGAGCCGTACCCACGCGACCGGAGAGTTGCGAAGATATTTCCGCATTGAATTTGTCATGATCAAGCAAACGCTGTCCGACAAATGTAAAATGTGAATTGCGACTTTCTGAACCAAAACTGGGACGTTCGATTTGGCCTGTCTTATGATTTTTTGGAATGTTAATGAGATTCATCAAATAATTCGTGGTCGATGAAAGCTCGGCCGTTACCGAGCCATCCGCATTCATTTTGCGTGACGTTGCCACGAATATCGGCATGACATCGCCGGTCTTTGTCTCTGCCGTGTCAGCAAAACGTGTTCCTGCAATACCACCCATACATCCTGCAAGGGCAACGAGCGTTACGCCAATGAGGCCAAATTTCAGAAGATGGATTGAAGATATGCGGAACATTTTATGCGTAAACATTCTTATTCATGGCCATAGACTAACTCTTTCGCGCGTGAATGCGGCGAGATTAGGACCGTATTGATCACGCGCCTGTGAGTGCTGCCGTGGGCTTTACAGATCCAACCGTCATGCCATTCCAGTTTGTAAGCGTTGGCCAAGCCTTTTTATCAAATGCGATGCGTTCATCATCTGTCATTTTCAAGAAGCGATGAACAATGCCGGCGAGCATGGCTTGCGCCGCTCGTGTTTCGCCATCATCCGCTTTCAGCGCGATGCCGAGGCCATGTTCAGGCAAAGCCGCACAATAAACGCCTTCTGCACCCGTTTTCACAAAAAGCCGTGTACCGAAAATCTCCATTGCAACCGTATCGAGGCGACCTGTGCCCGCGACCATGAAGGGATGTGCTGCGGCGGCTTGGCGTAGTCGCGCGGCCGCTTTCGCGCGTTCAGGCGAAAGGCCCGCGCCCGTACCGAGGCGCGCAAAACCATGCGCGAGATTTTTGAGAGGCACCGCATAAGTCGGGATCGAACAGCCATCGGTGCCCGTCCATTCTTCGCGCACACGGAAGCCCGTCATCTCCTCACCCGCCGCGCGGATTTCCTTTTGCACGCGGTGATCGGGCTTGATGTAGCCTTTGGGGTCTTCATCAAGGCCGCAAGCGAGGCAAATGAAGCCTGAATGTTTGCCCGAGCAATTATTGTGAAGGGCTGAGGGTTTTTGGCCAGCAGCCGCCAAGGCGCGTTCTGCCTCTTTGTTTGAAGGCCAATGCGCGCCGCATTCGAGGCAGCCTTGATCCTGTCCGGCTTTTTTCAGGATTTTTAATGCCGTTTCCGCATGGCGTGGCTCGCCGGAATGGGACGAGATCGCGAGCGCAAGCTCTTCGTCATTGAGACCGAAGCGTTCAGCAATGCCGGATTCGACGAGCGGCAAGGCTTGAAACGCTTTCACGGCCGAGCGCGGAAAGACCGGTGTTTCAACATCCCCGAGTGAAAGGACCGTTGCGCCATCGGCATCGACAACCGCGACCGAGCCGCGATGAACTGATTCGACCGCTTGGCCACGATAGATTTCGACAAGAACAGGATGTGAGCTCACGATTGGGAGTCCTCATTGCAGGGTAAAAGAGCCCGTTACATATAGGCGGTCCGAAGACAAGGGAGCAGACTTTTCTTTTTCTTTGGGCTAGAGCCATGGCGTCTTGAGGGCTTACAGGAGCCCCTGAAGTGCGGAGAGCGGGTCGATGCGTATTGCCATGATTGGCGCGGGCTATGTCGGGTTGGTTTCAGGCGCCTGCTTTTCGGATTTTGGTCATGAGGTCATTTGTGTCGACGCGAGCCGCGACCGGATTGACGGATTGAACCGGGGCGAGATGCCGATTTACGAGCCGGGCCTTGCCGAGCTTGTTGCCAAAAATGTCCGTGAAGGCCGGTTGTCATTCACGATGGATCTCCCTTTAGCGGTATCAAAAGCCCATGCGGTATTTATTGCGGTTGGCACACCGTCGAGGCGCGGTGATGGGCATGCCGATCTTTCCTATGTTTACGCCGCAACGCGCCAGATCGCCGAGTCGATTCATCCTGATGCAATTGTTGTCACCAAATCAACAGTGCCGGTGGGAACAGGTGACGAAGTCGAGCGAATTTTGCGCGAGAGTCGTCCCGATCATTCAATTGAGGTGGTTTCAAATCCGGAATTCTTGCGTGAGGGCGCAGCGATCGGTGATTTCAAACGGCCAGATCGCATCGTGATCGGAACAACAGACGAACGCGCGCGCAAAGTCATGACTGAGATATATCGTCCGCTTTATCTTAATGAGCCGCCTCTTGTGTTCACGGATCGTCGTACTTCCGAACTTATCAAATATGCAGCGAATGCATTTCTTGCCGTCAAGATTACTTACATCAACGAGATTGCCGATTTGTGCGAAGCGGTTGGTGCGAATGTGCAAGATGTTTCGCGCGGCATAGGTTTGGATAACCGTATCGGATCAAAATTTCTTCATCCCGGCCCCGGTTATGGCGGTTCATGTTTTCCAAAAGATACACAAGCACTTGTCAAAACGGCACAAGATGAAGGCGTGGCCTTGCGGATTGTAGAAAGTGTTGTGGCCGTCAATGATCAACGCAAGCGCGGCATGGCGCGTCGCGTTGTTGCCGCACTTGGTGGAGATGCGCGCGGTAAAACTATTGCTGTTTTAGGTCTGACTTTCAAACCAAATACGGATGATATGCGCGATGCGCCATCATTAGCCTTGATTACGGCGTTGCAAGATATGGGCGCGCAGATTCGCGCTTATGATCCGCAGGGTATGGAGGCGGCCGCATCTCTCGTTTCAAATGTAACATTTACCGAAAATGCTTATGCGTGTGTTGAAAATGCTGATGCGCTTGTGATTGTCACAGAGTGGGATGCGTTTCGTGCGCTTGATCTTGAGCGCATTCGCTCTTTGTTGAAGACGCCGGTGCTTGTTGATCTTCGTAATATTTATAGACCAACAGAAATGCGCGCAAAGGGCTTCGACTATGTGAGCGTTGGGCGGCCTTAAGCGATTAGCTCTTCGGTCGGAAGGCCTTACAAAATTTTTCGTTGGTTTCGAGGCGATAGCCGCCGATCAGATCGATGCAGTAAGGTACCGCCGGAAATACAGCATCGAGACAGGTCCGTATCGCCGAGGGTTTGCCGGGTAAATTTATAATCAGGCTTTTACCACGGATGCCTGCCGTTTGACGCGAGAGGATGGCTGTCGGCACTTCTTTCAAGCTCGCCATCCGCATGAGTTCACCAAAACCGGGCATCATTTTTTCACACACGGCTTCCGTGGCTTCGGGTGTGACATCACGAAGCGCAGGGCCGGTACCGCCTGTCGTCAGAATCAAGGAGCAGCCTTCACGATCAGAGAGATCCGCAAGGGCGGCCATGATCGCCGGTTTCTCGTCAGGAATGAGCGCGGACACCGGATGCCACGGTGAGGCCACCAGATCATTGAGCGCGGCAATGATTCCGGGGCCGCCTTTGTCTTCATAATCGCCGCGACTCGCGCGATCCGAGATAGTCACAATCCCGATCGGAAAAGATGAACTCATAGGCGACATTCCTCTAAACACGGGTTATCGATCTTGACTCTAACCGGTGCGCCCGCGAAGTCACGTAATGGTGATTGATGACGAGTGCAATTGGCGAGAGGTTCCTTGGAATGGATCGGGACGCACTGGCGGAACTTTTCGGGCAAATTGCCGTTCATGCGGGTGCAATCATTTTGCCCTATCACGCCCAACTCGACGAGGCGCGGCGTAAGGCCGATGGTAGCCCTGTTACCGATGCGGATGAAGCATCCGAACGGTATATTCTGGACGCTTTACGCGAGCGCTTACCTGAGATCCCTGTAATCGCGGAAGAAGAACAAGCAGCGGGCATCAGCCACGCGGTTGGCGAGCGATTTATTCTCGTTGATCCGCTCGACGGCACTAGGGAATTTATCAAGGGGCGTGCTGAATTCGCGGTCAATATCGGCCTTATCGAAAAGGGCGTGCCCATCGCAGGGGCTATCTATGCACCGCTCCTCTCGAAACTCTGGGTGGGGGGAGCCGTAGCACGTGTGTTGACTGTTGAGGCCGGCTCTTCCTTGTCTTCAGCTATGGACCGGAGGCCAATCGCAACGCGCAAATCGCCTGAAGGTCCGCTCACTGTGGTGGCGAGTCGGTCGCATCCGGACCGAAAGACAGGCGAATTTATTGACAGCCTTGCCGTAGAAGAGCGCATCTCTGCCGGGTCCTCGCTTAAGTTCTGTCTCGTGGCCGAGGGGCGTGCGGATGTCTATCCGCGCTTCGGCCCCACAATGGAGTGGGATGTGGCGGCCGGGCACGCCATTATTGCGGCGGCAGGTGGTGCCGTTCTCGATGGAGAGGGTCATCCATTCCGTTATGGCAAGCCTAAATTTGAGAGCGGACCTTTTGTGGCGATGGGACAAACGGACCTTGCTAGGCGCCTTTTCCGCTGAGTTACTGTTGAATGGGACTCATTCTCTTTTTGCGACCTTATGTCGCAAATCGTTCTTTTTTTGAAAACAGTGCTTTGCGCATTTCGGTTTATCGGTAACGTCGCTCGTGCCATGTCATTAATATCGAGCGGCAAATTTTCTGTATTGTAACGTATGACATGACGACCATAACGGCGACGCGAGGGGGGCGTTCACATACATGTCTGAGAATCATTACGACGATCATGCAAAGAAAGAGGACATGAAGGTCCTCCATTCCATGGGCTATGCTCAGGAACTGGAGCGCTCCATGAGTGCCTTTTCGAATTTTGCGATTTCATTCTCGATCATCTGCATTCTTTCTGGCGGCATCAATTCGCTTGCACAAGCGACATCCGGTGCAGGCGGTGGCGCGATTGGTATTGGCTGGATTGTTGGTTGTGTTGTGTCGGGTGTTTTCGGTGTGGCGATGGCGCAAATTGGTTCGGCCTTTCCAACAGCGGGCGGACTTTATCATTGGGGCTCCATTCTTGGAAACCGCTTCACAGGCTGGTTGACGGCGTGGCTCAATCTTTTGGGCCTCGTCACTGTGCTTGGTGCAATTAATGTCGGCACCTGGAATTTCTTTGCGGGCGCCTTCGGCTATGATGCCACTAATCTGAATAATCAAATGATCTTTCTTGTCGTGATTACGGGCTTGCAAGCGCTCGTTAATCATTTTGGCATCAAGCTCACCGCGAAGCTCACAGATCTATCAGGTTATCTGATTTTTGCGGCGGCACTCGCTCTCACGATTGGTTGTCTTGTTGCCGCTGATCATTGGGACATTTCACGTCTTTGGACATTCACGAATTATTCCGGGCAACCTGCGGAAGCTGCTGTTTGGCCTGAGTCGGATTCGCTCTTCCGCGTTTTCTTGTTGGGGCTCTTGCTGCCCATTTATACGATTACGGGATATGACGCCTCTGCCCATACGTCGGAAGAAACAAAGCGGGCAGCGCATTCTGTTCCACGGGGAATTGTATCATCGATTCTTTGGTCATCGCTCGCGGGCTGGATCATGCTCTCAGCATTCGTGATGATGATTCCGGATATGGCCGAAGCGGCAAAGCAAGGCTGGAATGTGTTTTTCTGGGCGATTGACGCAAAAATGAATCCGACTTTCGCGAAGCTTCTCTATATTGCGATCTTTATTTCGCAATGGCTTTGCGGTTTGGCAACGGTCACA
>CAWUMH010000043.1:0-12533 GCA_963923565.1 uncultured Alphaproteobacteria bacterium | reverse complement strand
TTTTTGGTGTCTCTTGGGGAATGCTCCATGATAATTTTAGTCATTGGTTTGATTGTGTTGCTCTTGGGCCATTCGGTTCAAATGGCGCCTTCACTTCATGCCAATTTGCAACGGGCGCTTGGGCGCAATGTTTATCGCGGCATCTATAGCGTCGTCGCCGTTGTCGGTGTGGCGTTGGTCGTAGAGGGCTTTGGCCGCTATCGCGCGGACGGCATGGTCCCGCTTTGGGAGCCGCCCACAGGCATGAAGCATGTCAATCTGCTTCTCATGCTCTTTGCTTTTATCGCTCTTGTGGCGAGCCAAGTGCCGCGCGGATTTATCAAGGCGCGTCTTAAACATCCGATGCTGGTTGGCATTAAGGCCTGGGCCTTTGGACATCTTTTGGCCAATGGCGATTTGGGCAGCATTATCTTGTTCGGCTCGATCCTCGCTTGGGCGGTCGTGAACCGGATTTCCTTCAAATGGCGTCCGGCACAGGCTGAGCCGCCTGCGCCACGCGTCTTGGGCGATGTGCTCGCGGTCGGGATCGGCGTCATCGCCTATGTCGCGATGCTTTATCTCCATCCGGTCCTGATCGGTGTTTCGGTCCTCGGTTAGGCCCACCACCCGATTTTTTGCTTACAAAAGCGGCCGGTCTTCCTTATAGAGGGCCGGTTGCAACCTGTTTTATGAGCGTCTTCAGGCCATGAGCGATATTTTCCGCGAAGTCGACGAGGATCTCCGCCGCGATCAGGCGGTAGATATCTGGAAGAGATATGGGCCGATTTTCATGGCCATCGCTGCCGTCATCGTAGCGGGCACGGCGCTTTACCGCATTTACGTCCATTTCGAGACGGAGAAGGCCCAGGCGCTCGGTGGCCGTTATCAGGCAGCGCTTGAGTTATCGCGCACCGGTAAGGGCGAAGAAGCCGCCAAGGAATTTGCAGCAATCGCGGCTGAGGGCGGGGCCGGATATGGTGTTCTCGCACGGTTCCGCGGGGCGGCTGAATTGCAGGTGAAGGATAGAGCAGCCGCGGTCGCGCAATTTGATGCGCTCGCCAATGACTCGTCGATTGGTACTTTGTTGCAAGGTTTGGCGCGGTTGCGCGCGGCCACATTGCTCGCTGATACGCTGTCGCTCGATGAGCTCAAGAAGCGTGTCGAGCCACTGTTGCCGCAAGGCTCGCCTTGGGCACCGAATGCGCGCGAATTAATTGGCCTTGCCACCATGAAAGCGGGCGATCTTGAAGGTGCGGGCAAGCTCTTCGATCAAGTGATGACGGATCCAGCGTCGCCGCCCGGTTTGAAGCAACGCGTTGAAGTGTATTTGGCCCTCGTGAAAGCGGGCAGCAAAGCCCCTTAAAGGGGCATCATCAAAAGGTGATGAGAAATGTCGTTTACGGTCGCGCTGATCGGCCGACCGAATGTCGGCAAATCTACATTGTTCAACCGTCTGGTCGGTCGGAAGCTCGCGCTTGTCGATGATCAACCGGGTGTAACGCGTGATCGCCGTGCAGGTGAAGCGCATCTCGGCGATTTTGATTTCACTGTTATTGATACCGCGGGGCTTGAGGAAAGCGCAGAGACAACGCTTACCGGTCGCATGCGCATGCAGACCGAAGCCGCTATTCTCGATTCCGACGCCGTGATTTTTCTGATCGATGTACGCGCGGGCATCACGCCGTCGGATCGCCATTTCGCAACGCTCGTGCGACGTGCGGGCAAGCCCGTTATTCTTCTTGCCAATAAGGCCGAGGGCAAACTCGGCATGATGGAAAGCTATGAAGCGTTTGAATTGGGTCTTGGTGATCCCATTCCGTTTTCAGGCGAACATGGCGAAGGGCTTGCAGATTTATATGAAGCGCTTCGCACTATTTTCCCGCGTCAAGAGCGCGACGAGTATGTTGACGCAAATGACGATGAAGACGATGACGGCGTTGAACGTCCGTTGCGCATCGCGATTGTCGGCCGCCCGAATGCCGGTAAATCAACACTTATCAATCAACTGATTGGCGAAGATCGTTTGTTGACAGGTCCTGAAGCGGGCATCACGCGCGATTCAATTTCAGTTGAATGGTCTTATCGTGGCCGCGGCGTAAAACTTTACGACACAGCCGGAATGCGCAAGCGCGCGAAGATTGAAGACAAGCTTGAAAAGCTTGCGGTGTCTGATGGTTTGCGTGCGGTTAAATTTGCCGAAGTTGTCGTGCTTTTGCTCGATGCAACAATTCCCTTTGAAAAGCAGGATCTCGCTATTCTGTCGGTGATTGAGCGCGAAGGTCGTGCCCTCGTTGTCGGCGTGAATAAATGGGATCTTGTTGCTGGTGAAGCCGGACGATTCCAACGCATGGTTGAGGATGCCGAACGCTTGATCTCGAATGTGAAGGGCGCGTCCATCGTGCCGCTCTCGGGGCTTACAGGCGCGGGCACGGATCAATTGATTGAAGCCTGTTTCAAAGCGGCGGATATTTGGTCAACACGTGTATCAACGGGACAGATCAATCGCTGGCTTGAAGGTGTGCTTGAAAAACATCCGCCACCGGCCATCTCGGGACGCCGCATCAAAATTCGCTATGCAACACAAGTGAAAGCACGCCCGCCGCATTTCGCTTTGTTCGGATCGCAGCTTGATGGTTTGCCCGATAGTTATTTGCGCTATCTGATTAATTCTTTGCGTGAGACATTTAACCTGCCGGGCACACCGATACGCTTATCAATGCGCACGGCAAAGAATCCTTACGCGAAAGACTAAATCAGGCTTTTACTTCGACCGGTTTTCCGAAGTCACAAATCTTCGGCGCTGGTCCGGAGAAATCAAAAAGACGTCCCGTATCTTTCCAAGATGTAGCAGCCATATCAATGAGATGTGGCACGAGCTCTGAAGGCTCCCGCAAGCTCATCGGATCTTCACCAGGAACAGCGGTGGCGCGCATATCGGTGCGCAACGGACCCGGATCAACCATCATCACTTTGATCGGCGTCGACGCAACTTCTTGCGCATAAGTGTGACCAAGCGCTTCGACGGCGGCTTTCGACACACTATATGGTCCCCAATAAGGGCGGCGTTTCCACGCGGCCGCAGAGCTCATCAAAATCACACGGCCCGACTCTGAGCGTTGCAACAGCGGATCGAGAATGCGGATCAGACGAAAATTCGCCGTCACATTCACAAGCATCACATCGTCCCATTCTTTCGCAACGATATGACCGAGCGGCGAGATGGGACCAAGGATCGCACCATTGCCAAAGAAAACATCAAGCTTGCCCCAACGCTCAAGAAGCGCTGGTCCCAAACGATCAATACTATCCATGTCTTTAAGGTCGGCGGGCACCAGTGTAGCGGTGCCACCGACATTGCGGATCTCGTCATCTAGCTCTTCAAGTGCGCCTTGTGTGCGGGCAAGCGCAATCACATGAGCGCCTTCTTTAGCGAAAGCGAGAGCGGTTGCGCGACCGATGCCGCGGGATGCGCCGGTGATGAGCGCAATCCGATTTTCAAGTTTTTTTGTCATGAGGTTTAACCGGCTTCAGCAAGCAAAGAGAGTTGTTTGGGTGAGTCACCCGATTGATCTGTCAAACCGGTTGGATAATCGCCGGTGAAACAATGATCGGTGAATTGTGGGCGATCGCTGCTGCGACCAACTTCGCCCATCGCGCGATAGATTCCATCAACCGACAAAAAGGCGAGAGAATCCGATCCGATGAATTCACGCATCTCTTCAAGTGAATGAGTGGCAGCAAGAAGATTGTTTCGCTCAGGCGTATCAATGCCATAGAAGTCAGGAAACTTAATCGGCGGCGATGAAATGCGGAAATGCACTTCGCGCGCGCCGGCATCGCGCATCATGCGCACGATTTTTACAGAGGTCGTTCCCCGCACGATTGAATCATCAATCAGAATAATGCGCTTGCCTTCAACAACGGCGCGATTGGCTGAGTGTTTCATACGCACGCCAATTTCGCGGCCCATTTGTGTGGGCTGAATGAAGGTGCGGCCGACATAGTGATTGCGAATGATTCCCAATTCATAGGGAAGGCCTGAGGCTTGTGCATAGCCAAGCGCGGCCGGCACGCCTGAGTCAGGAACGGGGATTACGACATCCGCATCAACGGGATTCTCACGGGAGAGCTCCGCACCCATCGCTTTGCGAACTTGATAAACTGATTTGCCATGCACGATAGAGTCGGGCCGTGCGAAATAGATGTATTCGAAGATACAAGGCCGCGCGGGAAGAACGCCAAAGGGTTTTAGCGATTCAATGCCGGTCTCGCTGATGATAACGATTTCACCATTTTCAATATCGCGCACAAAACGCGCACCGATAATATCAAGCGCGCAAGTTTCTGACGCGAGAATAAAAGCACCATTCAATTCGCCGAGAACCAAAGGCCGAATGCCCAAGGGATCACGCACGCCAATCAGTTTTTTGTTGGTTAGCCCCACAAAAGAATAGGCGCCTTCCAACTGCATGATCGCTTCGATGAAGCGGTCGACAAATTTTGCTTTCTTTGATCCGGCGACAAGATGCAAGACAACTTCCGTGTCGCTCGTTGACTGGTAGATCGCGCCGTTGCGAATAAGCTGACGGCGCAATGTAATGCCGTTGGTAATGTTGCCATTATGGGCAACCGCAAACCCGCCGCCATCAAGCTCGGCGAAGAGCGGCTGCACATTACGCAAGATCGTTTCGCCCGTTGTCGAGTAGCGGGTATGTCCAATTGCGACATTGCCTGTCAGTCGATCCATCACGGAACGTTTTGAGAAATTGTCACCCACGAGGCCCATGCGGCGCTCAGAGTGGAACCGGCGCCCATCGAAGCTCACAATGCCGGCGGCTTCCTGGCCACGATGTTGGAGCGCATGAAGGCCTAACGCAGTAATTGCGGCGGCGTCTGGATGGCCATAAATGCCGAATACGCCGCATTCTTCCTTGAGACGATCGGCGTCGAGGTCGAAGAGCTCGTTTGTCATCGGAAATCCCGGCTGTTGCGGCGGAGATATGCGCTTTCAGTCAGGCGAATGCAACTTGTATCCGGCGCCTTCAACAACCTAGGTGGAATGCGTGGAGGTCAGAGCTCCAAAAGGCACGCTCAAGGCGTTTTGGGCTGGCCATCCTGACCGGATTGCCCCTCGGCAGACGTTGCCCCGGAAAGCGCTTTGGCTTTCAGTTTTTCGAGAAAGCCCGCATCCGTCGGCAAAAGCGCGATGAGCTGGTCGCCTGATTCTTTGAGAAGGGGGCGCATTTTCGCGTCGCGAACCCAGTCCGGATATTGTTTCTCGCCAACGAGCTTGTCGAAGAACAGAAAGGCGACGGCGGCGATCAGAAAACCACGGGCCGCACCAAATAAAAATCCGAGCGTACGATCAAGCGCGCCAATGCTTGAATCAAGAATAGCATCCGACAATTTCACGGTGATCATCGTAACGATCACAAGCGTCACCAGAAACACTGCGGCAATGGCGGCAGCGAGCGCAATCTGGCGATTAGCAATATGCGGTTCCAAGAAGGTTAGAACTTGCGGATGGAAGGCATAGGCTGCCACGGCCGCGATTACCCATGAGCCAATAGCGAGGACCTCACGGGTAAAGCCGCGAACGGAGGCGAGGAGTGCCGAGAGGAGAACAATGCCGATCACAAGTAGATCGAGCAGGCTGATCGGTAGTTGGCTCATCTCTCTTCCATTTCCTTTGATGCTTGGCGCGCAACCCGGCGCTTATAATCGCAGCCAAGGGCCGCGTCACGCCTCTTTCGTCATGTGCGTGGTTTTACCCCGCGCGCGGCGCTTTCTTTCCCGCAATAATCGAGGCGACCAGATCGGCCGCATCGGCGATTGATGCCACCGAGAGCGGAGAGGGGCCTGCGGCTTCCGCCCCCGCTTTCGGAATGACGGCCGAGGCAAAGCCGAGCTTTGCGGCCTCTTTGAGGCGGGCCGCCACTTGGCCAACAGGACGTAACGCCCCTGTTAGACCAACCTCACCCATATAAACGCGCGTCGCGGGCAAAGGTGTCGCGCTTAATGAGGAAATGAGTGCTGCTGCTGCGGCGGCATCCGCCGCGGGTTCGTCAATCTTCAATCCGCCTGCCACATTGAGATAGACGTCATAGCCGCCGAGCTTCAGGCCCCCATGCGCCTCGAGGACCGCGAGCACCATAGACAATCGACTTTGATCCCAACCGACCACCGCACGCCTTGGTGTTCCAAGTGAGGAGGCTGCAACAAGCGCTTGAAATTCCACAAGAACGGGCCGTGTCCCTTCCATACCAGCAAATACGGCGGTGCCGGCGGATTCTGTGTCGCGCCCTTCAAGAAAGAGCGCTGAGGGATTGGTCACTTCGCGTAAGCCCAGCCCCGTCATTTCGAATACGCCGATCTCGTCTGTCGGGCCAAAGCGGTTTTTGGCCGCACGTAAAATGCGGAAATGCTGCGCGCCATCGCCTTCAAAAGAGGCAACCGCATCGACCATATGTTCAACGACGCGGGGGCCCGCGATCTGGCCGTCCTTCGTGACATGGCCGACAAGGATGACGCTCGCGCCGCTGGTCTTCGCATAGCGGATCAGGGACTGTGCCGAGCCGCGCACTTGCGTCACCGTGCCGGGGGCAGAGTCGACCGTGTCCGACCACATGGTCTGAATGGAATCGATGATCACCAATCGAGGGGCTGGACCTTTCGAAAGGGTGGCGATGATGTCTTCGACATTGGTTTCCGAGGCGAGTTCAACCTTGGCCTGACTGAGACCCAAACGCTCGGCGCGCAGACGTACCTGGCCTGTCGCTTCTTCCCCCGAGATATAGACCACCCGCTCGCCTTTATTGGCGAGGGCGGCCGAGGCCTGCATCAAAAGCGTCGATTTGCCGATGCCGGGATCACCACCGAGGAGAATGACGGAGCCCGGCACAAAGCCGCCGCCGGTTACCCGATCAAGTTCACCAATGCCGCTCGGCATGCGCGGCGATTCCGTTGAATCACCGACCAAACCTTCAAGCGGAAATATGCGACCCTTTTTACCGCGCGAAGGACCAGATGAGCCGGGTAGGGGTGCTGACGCCGCTTCCTCCGAAAGCGTGCTCCATTCGCCACACGCGTCGCATTTGCCTTGCCAGCGGTTATAGATCGCGCCGCAGGCCTGACAGATGAAACTGGCTGTTCGTTTCGCCATGAAAGAGATCAATCCTTGGTCGGAAGACTGCGCCGCCGGAATCGGGGCCCGAGATGAACGAGAATCTCATAGCCGATCGTTCCTGATTTGGCTGCAACTTCATCAAGCGTTATCTCGTCGCCGATCATCGTGGCCATCATGCCGCGTTGGACCGATCCTTTGGGGCAATCGGTGATATCGGCCATCACAAGATCCATCGAAATTCGGCCGAGGACCTTACAGCGTTGACCCGCGATCAGGCAGTCCGCGCCCTGTTTGATATCCGTAGTCTTCGCACCACGTGGATAGCCATCACCATAACCAATGGACAGAGTTGCAATCACGCTGTCGCGCGTAACCGTGATTTCTCCGCCATAGCCAATTTTTGTGCCTTGTGGAATTCTGCGCGTCTGAATGATGGGGGCTTCAAGACGGACCACCGGCTGCATTGGATTGGGTTCATCCAAAAAAGGATTGCCGCCATAAAGCGCATAGCCGGGGCGCACGAGATCATAAGAAATATTCTTTTCAAGAAACACACCAGACGAATTCGAAAGACTTGCCGGAACATCCGGAAACAAAGCGCGAAGCTTTTCGAAGAGTGCGATTTGATTTTCTGTTATAGATGAAGAACGTATTTCGCTTTCAACAAAATGAGTGAGCAAAAGCGACAAGGGTAGCGGTGCTTTTTCAGCTGGGCGCCGCGACGCGTAAGAGTGCGCCTCTTCGAACGAAAGCCCTAAGCGCGCCATGCCGGTATCAATGTGAAGCGCTGGCGGTAGTAGTTTTCGTCCCGCTTTGAGCGCTGTTTCAAATTCGATGATCTCGTCTTCCGCGCCCAACACAGCGGTTAAACGATACGTCTCGTAAATATCAGCTGTGTTACTGGGGAAACCATTCAATATAAAAATTGTGGCGTCTTGAGCATGGTGCCGCGCGGTTACGCCTTCAGACAAGGTCGCAACAAAAAAATGCTGACAGCCCGCTTCAACCAGTGCTGGAACAACAAGATCAATGCCGAGACCATAGGCATTCGCTTTGATGTTCGCGCTTGCTTTTGCAGGTGCAACGCGTTCGGCAATGAGCCGGTAATTGGACTTGAGCGCGTTCAGATTGATTGTAAGCAGAGCAGCGGTCGGATCATCCGCAAGCAGGGCGGATAAAGCCATCTCACTCGATCCTTTCCGGAATACGATCATCGCTGATGAGCGTCGAGAAGCGTGTGACTTCAGCATCGAATTGTAATGTCACAGTACCGGTTGGTCCGTGACGTTGCTTGCCGATGATCACTTCAGCGCGGCCATGGACTTGCTCCATTTCCGTCTGCCATTTGAAATATTCCTCAGTGCCCATTTTGGGTTCTTTGTTTTTGAGATAATATTCCTCACGAAACACAAACATCACAATATCGGCATCTTGTTCGATTGAGCCCGATTCACGCAAATCAGAAAGTTGCGGACGTTTGTCGTCCCGTTGTTCAACCTGGCGTGATAATTGCGACAATGCGATCACAGGAACATTCAATTCTTTAGCAAGCGCTTTCAGACCGGTGGTTATCTCGGTCAATTCTTGAACACGATTATCGCCCTTGCGCGCAGAACCCGAGAGAAGCTGCAAATAGTCAACGACGAGAACATCAAGACCTTTTTGACGTTTCAAACGACGCGCACGCGCGACGAGTTGCGCAATCGAAATACCGCCCGTCTCGTCGATGTAAAACGGTATACGTTCCATCTCGCGTGCGGCATCAGCAATTTTAGAAAAATCCTGTTCGCCGATTTCACCGCGCCGGATTTTATAAGAGGCGACACCCGATTGTTCGGCAATGATACGCGTTGCCAATTGTTCAGCCGACATTTCGAGCGAGAAGAAACCGACAATGCCACCATCAAGACGTTTGATGGACCCGTCTTGTTGTTTCTCGCTTGAATAGGCACGTGCGATGTTAAAAGCGATGTTGGTGGCGAGTGCGGTTTTACCCATACCTGGACGACCGGCAACAATGATCAAATCAGAAGATTGCAAGCCACCAAGCATGCGATCGAGATCAGAGAGTCCTGTTGCGACGCCTGATAATTTTCTATCGCGCCGAAACGCTTCGGCAGCGAGATCGACGGCATTGCGCAAAGCGCTCGAGAAATCCTGAAAGCCGCCATCGTATCGACCTTGTTCGGCCAATTCATAGAGGCGACGCTCGGCATTTTCGATTTGCTTGCGTGGATGATCGTCGACGGGTGCGTCATAAGCGACATTCACCATCTCTTCGCCAATATTGATCAGCTGACGGCGCATCGCGAGATCATAGATCGTGCGACCATAGGCTTCAGCATTCACAACCGTTGTTGCTTCAGCAGCCAAGCGCGCGAGATATTGCGGCACGGTCATGCCACCCAAATCTTGATCGCCCACAAAGGACTTGAGAGTCACAGGCGTTGCCAGTTTCCCGGCGCGGATCAATTGCTGCAAAATATCGTAAATGCGGCGATGCAGCTCTTCCGAAAAATGCGTGGGCTCGAGAAAATCTGATACGCGAAAATAGGCGTCGTTATTGACGAGGATTGCGCCAAGCAAAGCTTGTTCGGCCTCCACATTGTGGGGCGGGACGCGATAAGGCGTTTCGATATCAGCGAGGCGGATAACAGATGACATGGTACAATCCGGTTTCTATCGCAGGAGCTTTACGCTGAAGCTGCCTGACGAATCACGGCTTGGTTATGATTCTATGCAAGGCGTGCCCGTTTTCCACAGCGCGGACGGGGAACCAAAGAAACATTTTGTTTCGGATCGATTTTTCTTGCTTTGGTCAATCAATTGAAAAAGCCCGACTTTCGCCGGGCTTTTTTGAATTAGTGGCGTTTTGGACCTGATATCACTCGTCGCCCGCGCTTTCGGCCAAGGCTGCGCCGACTTCGAGGCCGAGATCGTCGAGATTGACTTCTTCACGCACGATCGCGCTTTCGCCACGGGCCTGACGTTCAGCTTCTTCAGGGCTACGTGCAACGTTGACAGTAATCTTGACCGAGACTTCAGGATGCAGAAGAACCGGCACAGAGTGCAAGCCGATGGTCTTGATCGGAATGTTCAACACAACCTGATTGCGGTTGAGGCTGAAGCCGCCCGCGGTCGCTGCATCAGAAATATCGCGTGCAGCCACTGAACCATAGAGCTGCCCCATTTCGCCCGCCTGACGGATGATGACGAAAGACTGACCGTCAAGCTTTTCAGCAACGGCTGACGCGTCTTTCTTCGCGGCGAGATTGCGGGCTTCAAGCTGCGCGCGCTGTGTTTCGAAATGAGCGATGTTTTCTTTCGTCGCGCGCAGTGCTTTTTGACGCGGCAAAAGGAAATTGCGGGCGTAACCGTCTTTTACACGGACGACATCGCCCATCTGTCCGAGATTGGGAACGCGCTCAAGAAGAATGACTTGCATGGTACTTATCCTTTCTAGATTTTAGGAAGCTGAGTTGGAAGGAAGGGGCGCGGTTGAAAACCGTGTCCGGAATGAGAGCCACATATCGGCAATTCCCAGAAGCGCGATGCCGATAACCGGCCATCCGGGAAGCACAACGAAAACGAGATAAATCGCAAAGAGCAGGCTCCGGCGTGATTTCAAAGGCCGCGTAATGCCGTGAAGAACCGCGAGGCCTTGTAAGCAAAAGCCAGTAATTAATCCGGCAAGGCCAATCCGCCCCGCAAGCGCGGGATAATCATGCGCGGCTAATGCAAGCGCGAGCGAAAAGACCAGAGCGGGAACGGCAAGGCGCGGCAGTTTGAGTGTCGACAAATCGGGCCAAGGACGGGGCAACCGACCCGAAGCCTGAACGATGCGTCCCGCTACCCAAAGCAGAATTACAGAAATGGTGACGCTGGCGGCGGTGCTAATCGGCGCTGCGATATTGGCGAGAAGCGAGGAGAGCGTCTCAATGAATTGGGTTTTCTCTTCGGCTGAAAGTCCGGCCACAAGATCAGGGTCATAAGTCAGAACCACATCAACCGCGCGGCTGAATGTAGCGACAAAGCCCGCATAATCGGGGGCGATCATCAAAGCGCCCGCAAGTGTGAGCGCAACTGACAAGCCAATGATCCAGAAGAGGACCCGACCGAGCGGATACCATTCCATCCTTTCGGGCGCGTCGTTCTCTGACGAGCGGCCGAGCAATAAAAGATAGGCGGTAAACCACGATGGCAGGCCAATCGAGAGGGCCTGAATGACGCCCGCCATCGGCGAGAAAATCATCGCGGTCACGGCAAGGGAAACGAGCGTTGCCACGAGCCCGGCATGATGGCCGAAGCCCAAAGTCGCAATCAAAATGGGAAGGGGAGCAACAAGGTAAAGCAGGAACGCAAGCGGGGAACCCGTTGAAATAACGGCAAAAAGCAACGCTGAAACCGCGCCGCATCCCGCACCAAATGCCCAATTCCGACCTGTTGTCATCCCGCTGTCCCGCTGACCCCTGTGAGGGGCGGTTAGGAACGGATCATGTGTCCGTTCCAACATATCCGGCTGCAGCAAACGCTGCGTCCACCCGATATTTGATGAAGAGAACCGGGGCCGTAGGTCCCGGTAAATCTATTTGAAGACGATTAACGTCTTACGCGATCACGTAAGGCAGAAGGCCGAGGAAGCGCGCGCGCTTGATGGCTTGCGCCAATTCGCGTTGCTTCTTGGCCGACACAGCCGTGATACGCGACGGTACGATCTTGCCGCGCTCTGAAATGTAGCGCGAGAGCAAACGCGTATCCTTGTAATCGATCTTCGGGGCATTCGTGCCCGTGAACGGGCAGGACTTGCGACGACGATAGAAAGGACGACGAGCGCCGCCCGATGATTCAACAGCTGACATCAGAAGCTCTCCTCTTCGGCATCGCCTTCTTCACGACGGGGGGGACGCGGAGCGCGGCCGCTGCCGCCTCCACCACCGAAGCGGCTGCCACCTGGACGGCCGCCCGGACCACGATCACCGCGGTCATCATCACGATCGCGCTTCTGGAGCATGGCCGAGGGGCCTTCTTCCAGCGCTTCGACGCGGATGGTGAGCGAGCGGATCACGTCTTCGCTGATCGCTTCGAGACGCTCGACTTCCGCAACGGCGGTGTGCGGAGCATCGACATTGAGAAGCGTGAAATGCGCTTTCCGGTTCTTCTTGATCCGGAAGGCGAGGGTCTTCACGCCCCAATATTCAACCTTCGTGACCTTGCCGCCATTGGCTTCGATCACGCCTTTAAACTGTTCATTGATGGCCTCGACCTGCTGCGCCGTTACATCTTGGCGCACGAGGATAACATGCTCGTAGAGAGCCATGGGTTAGCCTTTCCTGTTTCACGCGAGCTTTCGGCGCCAAGCCCTTCGAGCCGCTTGGATTTTTAAATCCGAGGAAAGGCCCGAAACGAGAGAGGAACGAAGGCGGAGACA
>CAWUMH010000042.1:0-12711 GCA_963923565.1 uncultured Alphaproteobacteria bacterium | reverse complement strand
TTATTCATGCGATTGAGGAGGGGCCAAAGACGGTAATGATCATTGGCCATAATCCGGCTTTGCATGATCTGGCTTTGGACTTCTTTGGCTTTGGTGATCGTTACGCTTTTGCGCGCCTGCGTGATGAGTTTCCGACATCAGGATGCGCCGTCTTTGATTTTGATGTGAGCTCATGGGCCGAACTTGCACCCAACAAGGGGCGGCTTGACCGCTTCCTGGTTCCTGCAGGGGAATGAGTGATGCGGCAAATTTTGCCGCATCAGCTGTCACTTTTTTCTTGTTGCTCATGTTGCATTCAAAATTTTCCTTTTTGAATCAATGAATCATCAACGGCATGATCTTTGCGTTTTGGTTTTCCGAAGCATTTTCCTTTTTGGAAGTATTTTTGGAAAATCATAACGGAGACGACTATGGGTATTTTGGGCGCGATGCAAACGGCAGTTTCGGGAATGCAGGCACAAGCCTATGCGCTCGATAACATCTCCGGCAATATCGCGAATTCGCAGACGATTGGCTTTAAGCGCATTGATACGAGCTTTCAGGATCTCGTTCCCGACCTCGCGCTCTCAACGCGATTGACCGGTGGGGTGAGTGCCATTTCGCAAACAACCAATTCCGTGGCCGGCGCATTTCGTTCCACAGACGTGACAACAAATATTGCGATTTCGGGTGACGGCTTTTTTGCGGTCAGCAAAAAGACGGCCGACGCAACAGGGACGGTCTCTTTCAGTTCGTCGCCTTACTTTACGCGTCGTGGTGATTTTAGCGTTGATGTGAACAATAATCTTGTAAATGGCGCGGGCCAATATCTCATGGGCTATGCGATTGATCCAATCTCCGGAAATGTAAAAGATGGTGTTGTTAAAACCATTCAAATTCCCTCGACGGATTTAGCCCCAGCCGCCACAACGGCCATTAATTACGAAGGCAATTTGCCTGTCACGCCGACCAATGAAATGCAATCAAAAGGATCGCTCGCGGCCTCAACAGCGGGCGCGACGATAACGGCAGCAAATGAAAGCACGTTTTTGGATAAGACGATTTCAGGCGGGTCGCTGACGATTTATGATTCCTCAGGCACCGCGATGAACTTGCAGTTGCGGTGGGCAAAGACCGGAACGGGACAATGGGATCTTTATTATATGTCCGACAGCGCGGCGACAGGAACGCAGGCTAAATGGACAAGTCTCGGCCCCTCGGCGACTTTCAATGTTTCAGGAAAATTGACTTCGGCATCGCCCTTGAACGCGAATTTTACGATTGATGGAAAAACCACGGGTGGTGCGGTGGCCATTACGCTCGCCAATGTCTCTCAATATGGCGATACGAATGGTGTATTCAGACAGTCGAGCATTTCACAAGATGGTCATTCCTCAGCAAGCTTGACGGGTATGGAGATTGGCACGCAAGGACGCGTTTACGCCAAATACTCAAATGGCATGCAAGTCCCTGCCGCCGATATTGCGATTGCTCATTTCAATGGTGAGGAAGCTTTAAAGCGTGGAGATGGTGGTACCTATGAAGTATCCGATCAATCGGGCGAGCCGATCTATGGAATGAATGGTTCTTCAATCATGGTGGGCGGCGTTGAAGGTTCAAATGCCGATATCTCGCAAGAATTCACCCGTATGATTGCAACGCAACAGGCTTATTCGGCCAATGCCAAGGTCATCTCTACCGCACAGGAAATGATGACAGAGGCGGTCAATGTCATCCGCTAAATTTGACTGAATTTTCTTAAATGATCTTAGGGATATTGTGGTCTGGTGAATAGACGCAGTGCGCGCGGAGAGTCCCTGCATTTCGAATTGAGGATGAGGATTTAGGTCAATGGGACTTTTTTCTGCGCTCAATACATCTACGGAAGGCTTAAGGCGCACGCATGATGCCTTGTCTGTCGTATCGCAGAATGTATCGAATGCGAGTAATCCGTCTTATGTGCGCCGAGACTATACATATGGAGAAGGTCAGGTTGGCGGATCAGTTCGTCGCGCATTAGAGCCGTATATTCAGCGACAGGTGTGGCGAGAGTCAGCCGCTACTGGCTATTCAGCGGCACAAGCCGACGTCATGAAGCAGCTTGATCAACTTTATGGATCGCCCGATTCAAAATCCAATCTATCGGCAAGTTATAGTCAGTTTTACACAGCGCTCCAAACATTGCGCGCGGATCCCTCCTCATCGACGCAACAATCGGTCTTTTTGTCAGCCGCAAAAGCTTTCGCCGATAGACTTAATAGTCTTAGCGATAATGTTCAGTCATTGAGAACGAGTGTAGAAGAGGCGCTCGCCAATGCGACAAGTGAGGCGAATGCGGCGCTTTCAACGATTGCGGACATCAACAAAAAAATCGACCAATCTGGGGGCGCGCCCGATCCGTCATTTTATGATGCGCGTGATACGGCGATAAAAACTTTATCCTCATTAATGGATGTTTCGGTCACGCAGTCAGCAGATGGCATCGTTTCAATCACAACGATAAATGGCAATACGCTTCTTGATGCGTCTGGGGCGCGGTCGTTAACCTTCGATTCTCATTCGCCGCTCAATGCAAATTCTAATTATAACGCATTATCGACCTTAAGAACTGTTGGAACAATATCGTTAGGAGGAAGCGGTACCGGCTCGGTTGATCTCCTTGCCGCGGGTGCCTTGAAATCTGGTCGCCTCGGCGGCTTGGTCGATATGCGCGACCGCGCGCTTGTGGCAGCCCAATCGCAACTCGATGATATCGCGGCAGGCTTGTCCTCTGCGCTCTCCGATACGGATCGCGCACCAACGTCCGTAACGGGTGGATATGATCTTGATCTTACGGGTTTACAGTCGGGAAATCGTATTTCGCTGACTTATAAGGACTCAGCCGGTGTTGATCATAAAGTTACGATCATTCGTGTTGAGGACGCTTCTGTTCTTCCGTTAAAAAATGATGTGACCGGCGATCCTAATGATACGGTGATCGGCGTAAGCTTTGCCGGTGGTGTTGCGGGTGCAAAGACGACACTTCAGGCTGCGCTTAATGCGATTGGTCCTGGTCTCGCGGTCGATACGGGCACAGCCGGTGCTTTAAGAATAACCGGGGCAACGCCCGCGACAGTGACATCTTTATCTGCAAGAATAACATCAACGACCTTAACGGGGTCAGGAACAGCGCTTCCCCTCTTCGTTGATGGGGGTAACGGGTCAAACCCATTTACGGATTCGCAGGACACACCGCCGCAACGGAGGGGCTTTGCGAGCCGTATCGCTGTTAATCCCGCTTTACTCGCGAATAGTTCTTACCTTTCGATTTACCAAAGTTCGGCCAATCAGGCAGCCGACCCTTCGCGGCTGGGGGATCTCATCAATCGGCTTGATCATACAAATCTTGAATCATTGCAAAGTTCTAATCTGGGCTTAGCGGGATCTGCCGTTCCAGCCTCGCAATTGATCAAACAAACTCTACAAGTGCAAGCAAACGATATCCAGCGTGTTTCATCGTTGAATGATACACAGCAAACAGTACAGGCTGCTATCGAGTCACGATTTTCATCGACATCAGGTGTTCAACTTGATCAAGAATTATCGGATATGACGCAATTGCAGAATATTTATACGGCGAATGCCCGTGTCCTATCAGCCGTGAAAGACATGTTCGATGTCTTGATGCGCATTTAAGGGGTTCAATTCATGTCGTCCATTGGCCCAAGTGGTAGTAGTGGCAATATATCGGCGCAAGCCATTGCCGATATCCGTGATCAGATCAAAATCTTATCGCGTCAACTTTCAACGGGGAAGAAGGCGACAACAATTTCAGAGCTTGGGCAATCGGTTTATCGTAGCGTTGATCTACGTGCGCGCTTGGCACGATTAAGTGCTTATGATGAGTCACGAGCGTCAGCGACAACAAATTTGCAATCAACATCAGCGGCAGTTAACTCATTTGCTGAATCGGCAAGCCAAGTTGAAACCACGACATTAAGTCTTGCGACGACGCCCACATCGTCGAACAGAGCCAGCGTTACGACAGAATTACGCCGGCAATTTTCGGATCTTGTTAGTTATCTGAATACGGACGTAGACGGTAATTACCTGTTTGGTGGTAAGCAAGCGGGGACTCTTCCCGTTATCGATGCGAGCTTAATTCTTGACGGAAGCGGCGGCAGGGCCGGTCTCAAGCAATATATCGCTGAGAGGCAGGCGGCTGATCTCGGCACCTCCCATATGGGGCGCTTGCAACTTTCAAATACTCCTAATTCGATCTCACTTGCCGAAACGGGAACCGGTGGTGTCTTTGGGTTTACAATCAAGGGCGTTACGTCGTCCGACCCTGCAATCACGGCATCGACGCTGTCTGGAAATCCGCTCCAAACAACATTTACTGTGGCGGGACAGCCGGCGGCCGGTTCAACGATTACGGTCACCCTGGGTTTGCCGGATGGCACCTCAACAGATGTCACACTGACAGCGAGCGGGGGGAGCGGAACCAATCCATTCACAATCGGCGCAACACTTGCCGATACGACTAATAGTATTAAGGCTGCTTTACAGACGGCGCTGGGTTCAACCAGTGATGTTCAACTCTATGCAGCCTCGGCAAAGGTAGCCGCGCTTGATTACTTTAAAGGCTCGACCACAAATCCACCGCGGCGCGTGGCTGGCCCCCCTTATGATACCGCAACGGGTTTTGTTGCGGGCACAAGCGACAATACAGTCTTATGGTATCAGGGCACTGACGATAGTAGTGATCCGCGCAATGACCGTGTGACACAAATTGATGAACGGGCGTCAGCAGGCTTCGGCGCACGGGCAAATGAGTTAGGATTTATTGAAAGCCTGGCAAATGCGGCGGTTCTTGCCGTTACAAATTACTCATCATCCAATGAGACTTTGGCGCAATCTCAATTTAGCGAGTTGCGTGATCGTGCGCGTTCGGGCTTGTCGCAGGCCAAAACCGATGTCACGGCAACGAGAGTGTCGCTCGGCCTTGTGCAGAAAACGGTTAAATCTCGCACAGACGATCAAAATGCACAAAAGGCGGTTTTTGAATCCGCGCTCTCTTCGATAGAGGATGCGCCGCTCGATCAGACGGCGGTTTCCCTTTCGTCCCTGCAAACACAATTGCAAGCGCTTTATCAGCTGACGGCCAAATTACAGTCGCTTTCGCTCGCGAATTATCTCTAGCGGTGAATTAAGCGGCTGCTTGCGGCATAACTTGAAGACCCGCTGCGATATTGCGATTAATTTCGATCAGGACGTCGAGATCTTCGCGTTTGGGCTCCATGATTAAATCAAGGGAGCGGTTGAAGATAAAAATCGCAATCAATGAAATATTGCGTTGCAAATCAGGAGGCAGCGGCGAGTCCGCCTCCGTTGCCGATGTGGCGAGGATCGTCCACAGTTTCCGATTATAGGCGAGGGCGCCATCGAGATCAGAGTGATCTGTATCCCATTGATCCTGTATGGTCTTCAGCCTTACCGCGGCTTTCATGAGGGCGGCCGCTTCCAATTCCCTCTGGCTCGTTCCGGTCACTGCTGCTTTCGCGTAAGCGTTCTGTGGATAGGCCATGGGATAAAATCTCCTGTTCGTAGTCGATCAGAGCGCGTGTGGCTTTAATGGCTTTATAGGCGTCGCCTTCAAGCACGTGGCGTGTGATGATATTTAAATGCGACCAAGCGCTTGGCGCAGCCGTCATAAATTCTTCGATGAGGTTCATAAAGGCATCGCGATGGGGTCCGATATCCCGATCGAGATACATGAGTTGCAAAATGAAATAGATTCGCTTTGCCGGAGAATTCGCTTCGGCCGTCGTCATGATGTCGCGTTCACGCATGATCGGCACAGTGCCTTCGATTACAAAGCGGCAGCGCGTATCGCCGTTGCGAACAACGGCACCGCCAATCACAATGCGTTCATGGGGCTTGAGTTCGACTTTGAGGGCCATAGCGCTCTCCGGGGACAAGACGGGCCCGGAATCTCCGGGCCCGTTAACCATGCTGTCGATAGTCTTAAAAAATGATTTACCTAACGTCAGTTTTAGAAGAGACGGGTAATCGCGGCGTTTGCCTGCGAGGCGAGCGACAACGCCGTCTGTGCCAGCTGCTGTTGGGTGTTGAGTGCCAAGAGATTAGCCGACTCTTCGTTCTGATCGGCCATGGTCAAGGCATCGGCACCGGTGTTAAGCGTCTGGATCATCGAATTCGTAAATGTCGTGCGGTTCTGGATCACCGTCTGGTTCGCCGCGAAAATCGCTGCTTGCGACGAGATCTTGTCGATTGCGCGCTTCAAATTGGCGGAGGCCACATCAACGTCGTCATTGCTGATAAATTTATTGGTTGAATTGGCTATTCCCAATTCACCATTGGCGGTATAGTTGACGCTCTTCACTGTGACCGAGCTTGTGCCTGACTCATTGAAGGTCACTTTTAAGTCACCACCCTGAAGCAGATTGATGCCGTTATAACTCGCATCTTGAATCGTCTGGTCGATTTGCTTCAAGATTTCGTCGAACTGGCTCGCAAGAGATTTGCGGGTCGTATCGACAAAGGCCGTTCCAGCAGCAGCCACGGCTGTGCCTTCAACGGTTTTGGCACCGAAGAGCTTTTGTAGATTGGCATCGGAGTCGTCGGATTTAAGTTCAACGGTCTTACCCGTTGATGATGTGATCTGAAGATTTCCGCCGACGAGAGCTGCACGAACTGATGTGCCCGAACCATTGGCGTTCAGTGTCGTATTTGAATTGATGTTGTCGATGATGTCCTGCACGGTAGTGGTCGCGCCAAGGGTAACAACATCAACGGCGGTGCCGCCGGCAACAGAAAGCTGAATCTTCTTTGCTGTCGTCATGCCGACATCGCCGACCACTTTAGCATCCGCCTTGAGGGGGGTTGTTAATGTGCCGGTCAACGTATTGGACTGGCCGGCTTGGCTCGCTTTACCGACAAGACCCTGAGCACCCTGAATGAGTGATTTCAGCGAGTCCATACCCTTTGATGTGGTTTGGAGCACTTGCGACGCCTGGTTCATATCATCGAGTAGGCTTTGCAGATTGCTCGCACGGCTCGAAAGGCTTGCCGCGCGGAAATAGCTGTTCGGATTATCAAGCGCAGAGCCGACGCGTTTGCCGGTCGCAAGACGAAGCTGAGATTGCTGTACGGCTTGTTGGTTCTGTTGCAGCGTGTAAAGCGCGCCGCGCATACTGTTGGAGAGTGAGATAGCCATCGTGTCGAAACCTTCTGGTTGTTTCAGGAAGATCAAGCGCTTCTGCGCTGATCGACATGAGTCCTATGTCACTCGCCTAAAAATATGGTGCGGATAATTGTTACAATTTTAGATTGTATAGAAACGGGGACTTTTTGGCGGTCATCTCTCGCCCCCACATACTCTTTACAGGATTCAATCGAGTGTCTCCAGCTTCCCGCTTTTTTGACTGGTCGATAGACTTTTTATGAAAATCAGGGCATCACTTTGTAATTCTCGTTTAGGTTGTGTTGGATTGTATGCGCTGGCTCGTTGATTATTTTTCTCCACATCCCCCCCTTTCTCGCCGCCGCGACCATATCGTAGAAGGGGTTGGCGCCTGTGTCGCGGTTGCCTTTGTCACGGCAATTAATTTTTTTGGTCTTAGGCAATTTTCGGTGGCCGTTCCATTGATGGCCCCCATCGGTGCGTCAGCTGTGATCTTGTTTTGCGCGCGTCATAGTCCAATCGGACGACCATGGAATGTTGTTGTCGGAAACGTGGTGAGCGCACTTGTGGGCGTGGCATGTGCCACCCATTTGAATAGTCCGGAATTTGCTGCGCCGGCGGCGATGTTTCTTTCAATCGCTGCGATGGTTCTTATACGTGCTTTGCATCCTCCTGGCGGAGCGGTAGCGTTGACAGCCGTTATAGCGGCGGGGCCGGTGCGCGAAGCGGGCTATTTTATTGCCTTTAATCCTGTCTTGATTTCTTCTCTCAGTCTTTTAGCTGTAGCGGCCGGTTTCCATTATTTGCGCGATCGCTTTCTACCGGCTCGGTGACCTCACTGATTGAAATTTCACGCATTCATTGCTTTGTCATGGCGAATATAAAAAGGCCTCCGCAGGGAGGCCTTTTTGTTGAGATATCAGCAGACGTTTTCAGCTGAAGATTCTGATCGCGCTTTGCAAAGTAATCCAGACACCCCAGAGGATTGGAATGCCGACCGCAAGCCAGGCAAGTGCTGCTTGGCGATCAAGACCGCCTTTGCCTATGCCGTATGAGCCACCGCCTGTGAAGTTTGAAGACGCCTGTGCCTGCAAAGCGCGCACTTCCGCGTCGCTCATGAACCATTTCTTTGCGAGATGATGTCGGAGAGCGAAGCCCAGAAGAAGCGGCCCGCAATGTTGAAGAGCGACAAGAGCCCCGCAAAGCCTGCGGCAATGCCAGCGATCGCTGTTTTCTGGCTGGCATCAAGGGCAGCAAATCCGATTTCCGGTTTGCCGATTAAGGCGCCGCCGAAAATTTCCTGAAGCATAGGCGAGGCCATGCCCAGCACACCGATACCTGCTGACACGTTCAAACAGAGCACCGCCCAGATGAGCCAGAATTGCGGCGTTTTATGCGCGTCTTACAAATGCACATGAACTGTTGTGATCATTGTATTTGCGTCGGCCGAGGGGGGTGTCCACCCATCAGGGCGCCATCCAGCGGGAGGAATGCGATATCCGAAGGCGCCAGCCATCATGAAGACTGAATAAACTGCCGCCATCACGAGAAATGTTTCAAAGACGCCGACGGAAGTTGCCGTTTTGAATCCCGTAACAGGAAGAAAGGCAAAGGCGCCTTTCCACTCGAACACATTGCCGCCATTCATCAGAAGATTGGCAAGCGGCGAGCCGATCATCGCGCCGCCGCCAAAGCCCATGATGGCCATGCCGGTCGCCATACCGCGACGATCCGGAAACCATTTCACAAGTGTTGAGACAGGCGAAATATAGCCAAGACCCAAGCCGATGCCGCCAATGACACCTGAGCCCAGCCACATGAGCCAGAGTTGATGCGTCGCAACGCCGATGGCTGAGATCACGAGGCCACCGCACCAGCACAGTGTTGAAACGACAGCGGCTTTGCGAGGGCCTTCCCGTTCGAGCCAGCCGCCCCAAATTGCAGCAGATGATCCGAGCAACACAAAGAAGAGCGTATACATCCACCCAAGCTCAGCGACTTTCCAATCGCAAGTTGTGGTGAAGAGCGCATTCCAAATACCCGCATCGACGGAGCAGGCGAGAGGCTTTGAGATTCCGATGGCTTGTGAAAGCGGTAACCAGAAGACCGAGAAGCCATAGGCCATGCCGATGCATAAATGGATAGCTAAAGCGGCGGGCGGTACGAGCCACCGGTTAAACCCCGGCTTGGCGATGATGCGGCTGCGATCAAGCGGCCGACAGGCGCTTGTGTTTCACTTGTCATTGATTTGTTGTCCCTGATTATCGTTTTTGTAAAAAGAAAGAATTTTTATTTTTTACTCTAACTTTTGTTTTCTTATTTTTTAACCAAGAACCCATCTATGACTTAATGCGCCTTATTCCTTTTCGAAGGCTCCGATGAGCGGTTTCAGCCTTACAAAATCGTGAGTCGCGCGGCTATTATGCCTAGGCCTTCGCGCCGCGCAATTTTTGTACAGCGGACGCGACAAAAGGCTGCAAGGCCGCTTCGCCTTTTTTGTCGAGATGGGCGAAGAATTCGTCCCGCATTTTGCGGTTCCAGAACTTTGATATATGATCCCGAATGCCTTCAATCGCAGCATCTTCCGGATAGGATTTGAAGAAGTCACCGATCTGGTTTGCCATTTTGACAAGCTTTTCTGGATCCGTGCCATGTGTCGTTGCAGTTGTCATCGGCGCGTCTCCTTTAAATTTTCTTGATTTAGATTCGTAAATTTCATCGCGCCATCAGCACGGGCAATGGCGTAGAGCGTGATGCCGAGGGCTGTTGCACGCTCAACGGCGAGACTTGTGGGGGCTGAAATCGCGACAAGCGTCGAGGCACCAAAGCGCGCCGTCTTTTCGATCATTTCGTAAGAGGCGCGGCTTGTGATGAGCATAAAGCCATTATGCGG
The DNA here is from genome assembly GCA_963923565.1 of uncultured Alphaproteobacteria bacterium. Taxonomy (GTDB): domain Bacteria; phylum Pseudomonadota; class Alphaproteobacteria; order Rhizobiales; family Beijerinckiaceae; genus CAIUPE01. Next base: position 2,653 of record CAWUMH010000042.1, on the reverse strand, counting down.
TTCGGCTTCGTTGCGCATCAACGCGCCGATGGTTTTATCAAGTGCATTGTGGCGACCGACATCCTCGCGCGCGAGAATGAAAACGCCGTCAAGATCAAACCATGCGGCCGCATGTACGGCGCGCGTCGCGTCATTCAAGGGTTGATGCGCGGAGAGACCGTCAATCGCCCGCTTGATGGCTGTGTCGGAAATACGCGCGCCATTTTTCAAAGGTGTCTCATGCGCGGGCAGGGCAGCGAGATCTTCAATGCCGCAGACACCGCAGCTTGTGCGCCCCGTCATCGCACGCTTGCGCGAGAGATGCGCTGAGAGTTTTTCCGGAACGAGATCAATGAGCGAACGCAAACCCTTCGGGTGCTGTTCAATCGCGATGGAGCGGATATCGCTTGCCCGCTCAATCACGCCTTCTGTCATCGCAAAGCCGGTGATGAAATCTTCAAGATCATCCGGCGTCACCATCATCACGGCATAGGGGATTGAGCCGAAGACGAGTTCGAGCGGTGTTTCGACAGCGAGCGCGCGCGTCGTCTCTTTCACTTCATGCGAAGTGAAGGAGATCTTTGAGGCAGAAACCTCGCGCGCACCCGGTGTCATGTTATTCCGCCGCCATCGAAGCTGCAATGCGCTTCATCTCGACTTCTTCGCGGTTGTTGCGCTCTTGCCATTCCGAATAATGGTTCGTGCGGCGCACTTCGACCGCTGTCACCTTATATTCGGGGCAGTTCGTCGCCCAATCGGAATTGTCAGTCGTGATCACATTCGCGCCCGTCTTGGCGTGATGGAAGGTTGTGTAGACAACGCCCGGCTGCATGCGTTCACTCACTTCGGCGCGCACGGCAATATCGCCAGCGCGGCTTGCAAGCATCACGAGGTCGCCTGTCTGAATGCCGCGCTGTTCGGCATCAAACGGATGGATCTCGAGCACGTCTTCATTGTGCCAGACATTGTTCGATGTGCGGCGCGTCTGTGCACCGACATTATATTGCGAGAGGATACGACCCGTTGTGAGGAGCAGCGGGAAGCGCGGACCTGTGCGCTCATCTGTCGGGACGTAATCGGTGAGCATGAATTTGCCCTTGCCGCGCACGAAGCGATCAATATGCATGATCGGCGTGCCGTTCGGCGCGGCGTCATTGCACGGCCACTGGATCGAGCCCATTTCTTCAAGGCGTGCGTAAGACACATTCTTGAAGGTCGGCGTGAGCTTTGCGATCTCGTCCATGATCTCGGACGGATGTGTGTATTCCATCTTGTAACCAAGGGCATTCGAGAGATCGATCGTGATCTGCCATTCATCCTTGCCGGCTTTCGGCTTCATCACCTGACGGACGCGGTTGATGCGACGCTCTGCGTTCGTGAAGGTGCCATCCTTTTCGAGGAAGGACGAGCCCGGCAAGAACACATGCGCGTATTTTGCCGTTTCATTCAGGAAGAGATCCTGAATGACAACGCATTCCATCGCCGCAAGACCAGCGGTGACATGCTGCGTGTTCGGATCGGATTGCGCGATGTCTTCGCCCTGAACATAGAGGCCTTTGAAATTGCCGCCGACAGCTTCGTCGAGCATGTTCGGAATGCGGAAACCTTGTTCGTTTGAGAGTTCAACACCCCAGAAGCTTTCAAACATCTGGCGCGTCGCATCATCGCTCACATGGCGATAGCCCGAGAACTCATGCGGGAAGGACCCCATATCGCAGGAGCCCTGCACATTGTTTTGACCACGCAGCGGGTTTACGCCGACACCATCGCGACCGATATTGCCTGTGACCATCGCAAGGTTCGCCATGGCCATGACCATGGTGGAGCCTTGTGAGTGTTCGGTGACGCCGAGGCCGTAATAGATCGCGGCGTTTTTCGCCGTTGCATAAAGTCGCGCGGCGGCACGCACTTCTGAAGCGGGAACGCCAGTGAACGCTTCCATCGCTTCGGGAGAGTTTTTCTCCTCGGCAATGAAGCGTGCCCATACGGCGAAATCTTCGAGCTCGCAGCGTTCGCGCACGAAGGCCTCGTTCACAAGCCCCTCGGTGACGATGACATGCGAGAGCGCATTCATCACCGCGACATTGGTACCGGGCAGTAGCGGGAGATGATGCTCGGCTTTGATGTGCGGTGATTTAACGAGATCAATGCGGCGCGGATCAACAACGATCAGCTTCGCACCTTCACGCAAACGCTTTTTCAAACGTGAGCCGAAGACTGGATGCGCATCTGTCGGGTTTGCACCGATGACAAGCACGACATCAGCTTTCGCAACCGATTTGAAATCCTGTGTACCGGCTGAGGTGCCGAATGTTTTCGACAAGCCATAGCCCGTCGGTGAGTGGCAAACGCGGGCGCATGTATCGACATTGTTATTTCCGAAACCGGCGCGCACGAGTTTCTGCACTAAGAACACTTCTTCATTCGTGCAACGCGACGAGGTGATCGCGCCAATCGAGTCGCGGCCATATTTCGCCTGAATGCGCTTGAATTCGCTTGCGGCGTAGTTGATCGCTTCATCCCACGAGACTTCACGCCATTCATCCGTGATCTTCGCACGGATCATCGGTTTCGTAATGCGGTCATTGGAATTGGCGTAGCCCCAAGCAAAGCGGCCCTTTACGCATGAATGACCTTCATTCGCTTTGCCATCTTTGTATGGCACCATGCGGAC
>CAWUMH010000041.1:0-14076 GCA_963923565.1 uncultured Alphaproteobacteria bacterium | reverse complement strand
ATGATCGGCTGGATTCCGGACCCCGATAATTTCTCGGAAAACTCGAGCGCCCCGAAGAGATTATTCGTGTCCGTCAGCGCCAGCGCCGGCATCCGGTCGCCGAGCGCCTGCTTTTTAAGATCATCGATCTTGAGCGCACCCTCGAGGAGCGAATAGGAGGAATGGACGTGAAGATGGACGAAGCCGACTTCTTCCAATACGCGCGCCATTCTTTGATGCTCCTACTACCCTGCCCCACATGCCTCGAAGATCCGCTTCGAGGCAAGATGATGGGGCATTCAGGTCGTGGACAAGATCAGGCAAAGATTCCCGACCAGGCGTAAATGGTGGCCAAAAACGCAGCGAGTGCAGCCATTTCTGTGATATCTTCAAATACAGAGCGAAGCATTAAAACCTCCATGTCTTGACGATAGAGACATGATGTTCTTGTTTTGTTCTCGACGCAAGTGAGTATTTCGCCTGATGTCTGACATGGTTAAGGAATTCTAAATCACGACTTAGTCGAGCTCGACGACGAGCCCATCGCGGATCGTGACGCGGCGATCCATACGGCGCGCGAGTTCAAGATTATGGGTTGCTATCAGCGCCGCAAGGCCTGTCGCTTTCACAAGCGAGAGCAGCGTGATGAACACCCGCTCTGACGTCGCCGGATCAAGATTACCTGTAGGCTCATCGGCAAGAAGGACCCGCGGCCTGTTGGCGACCGCGCGCGCAATGGCCACTCTTTGCTGTTCGCCGCCCGACAATTCGGAAGGTCTATGCGTGAGGCGCTCGCCAAGCCCGAGATAACGAAGAAGATCCGCGGCGCGCAGGCGCGCCTCCGTCTGATCTAGTCCGCCGATCATTTGCGGCAACATGACGTTTTCAAGCGCGGTAAATTCAGGCAGCAAGTGATGAGCCTGATATACAAAACCGAGTGACTCACGGCGTATCGTTGTGCGCGCTTTATCATCGAGCGTCGACGTCGCGGTTCCCCCAATATAGATTTCTCCGCCATCGGGACGCTCTAAAAGACCGGCCATATGCAACAAAGTTGATTTGCCGGTTCCTGACGGCGCGATCAGTGCAACGGACTGCCCGGGCCAGATCGCCAAATCAGCACCGCGTATGATGTCGAGCGTTTGTTCCGCATCCACGAAACGGCGCTCAACCTTCCACAAAAGAAGAACAGGATCGACACGGGGTGAAGACGCGCTCATTCGTAACGCAACGCCTCCACCGGATCGAGCCTTGCTGCGCGCCAAGCGGGATAAAGAGTCGCGATGAGTGATAAGAGTAACGCCATGCCAACCACGGTAATCACTTCACGTACATCAACATCGGCGGGTAAATGACTGAGGAAATAGAATTCAGCCGGAAACAAATTGGTCTGCGTAACAGCTGACAAAAAGCTCCGAATAGTTTCGATATTGAGAGCCACGATTAAGCCCAAACCAAAACCGGCCAACGTGCCCACAATGCCGATCGATGCGCCGGTAATCAAAAACACACGCAGGATCGAGGACCGCGTCGCGCCCATCGTGCGCAAGATCGCAATATCCGCGCTCTTGTCTTTCACGAGCATAATGAGGCCCGAGACGATATTCAAGGCCGCAACCAGCACAATCAAAGTGAGGATCAAGAACATCACATTGCGTTCAACTTCGAGGACACCAAAAAATGTTTTGTTGCGCTGCCGCCAATCAGTCAAAAAGATCGGACGTTCGGTTGATTTCTGAATCGCCAATTTCGTTTCATCAATACGGTCGGGATTGGTTAGAAAAATCTCAATCGCACTCACATCATCTGACCGATTGAAATAGCTCTGCGCTTCGGGAAGCGGCATATAGACAAAGGTCGAGTCAAATTCAGACATGCCAATTTCATAGACCGCAGCAACTGGATAAGACTTAATGCGCGGCGCAGTACCAAAAGGCGTTTGGGGGCCACGCGGCGCGGTTAAGGTGATGTTATCGCCCGGACGCAGATAGAGTTGTTCAGCGAGGCGTTTGCCAATCACGACACCGGCGGCTTTATCAAAACCATCAAGTGCGCCAAGTTTTATATTATTTGCGATTGACGGAATGCGGCGCAAATCGCTCTCGCGAACACCGCGCACCAACACACCGCCTGCGCTCGCTTGCGAGGAAGCTAACGCCTGCCCTTCAATCAAAGGAAGCGCCAATGTAACACCCGGTATTTTTTCAAAGAGAGACGATAACTCAGCAAAATCGGTCAATGGCTTTTCGATGGCGCCAACGAAAATATGGCCATTCACGCCGACGATTTTATCGAGAAGCTCTTTGCGAAAACCATTCATCACCGACAAGACGATAATGAGCGTTGCGACACCCAGCATGATGCCGATAAAGGAAAACCCCGCAATAACAGAGATAAATCCCTCGCGACGACGCGCGCGCAAATAGCGGAACGCAATCATCCATTCGAACGGCGCGAACGCACCGGTCGACGCATCCGCGCGGGAAGCGTCATTCTTCATCTGTTAAGCCGTCAGCGCGACGACCGCGTCCTCAACTGAAAGAAGCTGACGTTCACCCGTTTTACGGCGCTTCAATTCAACCTTGCCTTCTGCGAGCGATTTAGGGCCGACCATCACCTGCCAAGGTGAACCGATCAAATCAGCTGTCGCAAATTTTCCGCCCGGGCGTTCATCTCGATCATCATAAAGAACATCGAGGCCACGCGCGGTGAGCGCCTTATAAAGTGTGGCGCAGGTTGCATCCGTCGCGGAGTCGCCCACTTTAAGATTGAGAAGTGACACATCGAAAGGCGCAACCGATTGCGGCCATACAATTCCATTCTCGTCATGGAACGCTTCGATCAATGCGGCAACAAGGCGTGAAGAGCCTATCCCATATGAACCCATATGAACAGGAGTCTCACGACCATCCGGTCCTGTTACCGTCGCCTTCATCGGTTCGGAATATTTCGTGCCGAAATAGAAAATATGTCCCACCTCAATACCGCGCGCCGAAACACGACGCTCGGTAGGAATGGTCTCATAGCGGGCGGCATCATGCATTTCCGATGTCGCGGCATAAGGCGTTGTCCAGGCTCTCACAATGGCATCAAGTTCAGCCACATTATCGAAATCCGTATCAACAGCCGGTATCGGTTGATCAAGGACTTGGCGATCCGCGAAAACTTCGCTCTCTCCCGTATCAGCAAGAATGATGAATTCGTGACTGAGATCACCACCAATCGGGCCCGTGTCGGCGCGCATCGGAATGGCGGTCAGGCCTAACCGGTTGAAGGTCCTGAGATAGGCCACGAACATCCGGTTATAAGCGTGGCGTGCACCAGCCTGATCGAGATCGAAGGAATACGCGTCCTTCATCAAGAACTCGCGCCCGCGCATAACGCCAAAACGCGGACGCACTTCATCACGAAACTTCCATTGAATGTGATATAGATTGAGCGGAAGATCTTTGTAAGATTTGACCGAGGCACGGAAAATCTCGGTGATCATCTCTTCATTGGTCGGACCGAACAACATCTCGCGCTCGTGACGATCGGCAATACGCAGCATCTCTTTGCCATAGGCATCATAGCGGCCCGACTCACGCCAGAGATCAGCCGACTGGATGGTCGGCATGAGGAGTTCAACAGCGCCCGAGCGGTTCTGTTCCTCACGAATGATGCGATTGATCTTGTCGAGAACCCGGAGCCCCAAAGGCAGCCAGGCATAGATACCGGCCGATTCCTGACGGATCATGCCCGCGCGCAACATCAGCCGATGCGAGACAATCTCTGCCTCTTTGGGATTGTCGCGGAGGATGGGCAGGAAAAAACGGCTTAAACGCATCATGCATCTCTATTGTGAAGGAATCGGGTGAAGCAGCTTAGGACACAGGCGTTTGAACCGCATCAGCCCCGAAAACACAAGCCGGACGCCTTGGTTCCTCTAACCCGGCCGGCGGGCAAAATTCCGGACCTTTGGATGGTTTTTCCGCAAAGCGCTAAAATTTTGGCAGAAGCGTGTACGAGGCCGTGACAGGGGAGAAAAAACAGGTTAGCACTATCAGGCCTAGCGTTTAAAAAGAGGTCGCTGCCATGAGGCAAACGGCACAGGGCTAAGTCTAGGGAGGGACACCGCATCGAGTCCCGTATGAGGACAATGAGAGCGATAATGGGCGGCGGTCAACGCGGTCCGGACGCGATGGGGACAGTAAAAGTTTCAAGGCAGGGCGTGTCCCTGCCTTTTTTATTTTCACATTATTTTCAGATATTTAAACGGATTAATTCGCAAATTGGACGAGGGCGTAAATGGCCCCCGCGACCGGAATAGCAACAAGCGAAGTAATCAGAACTTTCCGCCCCAAGCGGGGGGCGACCGGTGCCCCGGGCTCGGTTCCCGGCGTTACATCACCGCTCTCTTCCTGGCTTTTGACGCCGAGCGGCAACACGGCAAAAAGGCTGAGCCACCAGGCGATGGCATAAATGGCAAAAAGAGTTGGATATGACATAGGAATCAGCCTCTTTTTTAAGCCTGCTCAAGCTCGATCAGCGTGCCGTTGAAATCTTTCGGATGCAGAAACAAAACGGGTTTGCCATGGGCGCCAATCTTTGGCTCCCCGGAACCCAGAATACGCGCGCCCTGCCCTAAAAGCCGATCCCGCGACGCCAGAATATCATCTACTTCGTAGCAAATATGATGGATGCCGCCATCGGCATTTTTTTCGAGAAATTTTGCAATCGGGCTCGCCTCGCCCAAGGGCTCAAGCAGTTCAATCTTTGTATTCGGCAATTCGATAAAGACGACGGTGACACCATGTTCCGGCTGCGGCAAAGGCTCCGAAACCGCAGCTCCTAAAGTTTCGCGATAAAGCCGCATTGAGGCCGCGAGATTCTTTACCGCAATGGCGACGTGATTAAGACGACCGATCATTATGCCCTCTCCTAGATCACGACAATTTGCACATGGCAGAGGGGCTTCTTACCCCATTCGTCATCGACAGCTGAACGTACCGCCTTCTCGATGGCGGTTTCAACCAAATCCGGATCACGCTTCTTGCTCTTCGGCAAACCTTCAAGAACAGAAAAGACCGCCTCTTCGATGACATCTTCAAACAGGCGTCCATCACGCGTCACTTGCGGGATACCGGACACCGCAAAGGCAGGTTCACCCACAATCACACCTTTGGAATCGAGCGCGATGGCAATTGAAACAAGACCGCCAAAGGAAAGCTTGCGACGCTCAGAAATTGCCGGATCAGCCGATGTCACAAGCACATTGCCGTCCTTGTATATCTTCCCATGTTGTACTTCTTCAACGATATCGGGGCGACCCGGTGCGAGGCGGATCATATCGCCATTATGACCGATCACGACATTGCCAATGCCAGACCGCAGAGCGAATTTCCGATGTTCTTCGAGATGAAGTGGTTCGCCATGTGCGGGGATCAGCAAACGCGGCCTTACCCATTCATACATCTTCTGCAACTCGCCCTGTCTCGGATGACCAGACACATGAACAAGCGCATGACGGTCTGTGACGACATTCACGCTTTGTCGCACCAAACCATTGATGATGCGCCCAACCGCCTTTTCATTTCCCGGAATTGTACGCGATGAAAATATAACCGTATCGCCGGGGGAAAGCGTCACATCAGGATGTTGATCATCAGCAACGCGCGCCAATGCGGCGCGCGGTTCACCTTGTGAACCTGTAAGAAGCGCCACAACCTTATCACGCGGGAGATAGCCATAGGTTTCGGTTGAACGAAACTCCGGCACATCATCAAGATAACCGCATTCAAGAGCGATCTGAATCGCGCGATCCATTGCTCGCCCAATCGCGACAACCTCACGGCCATTCTCTTTCGCCGCTAATGCGACAGAACGGATACGCGCGATGTTCGACGCGAATGTTGTAACCGCAACACGGCCATCAGCCGCGGCGATGACTTCAGAGAGACCATTTGCAACATCGGCCTCGCTTAGCGATTCACCTTCGCGCATCACATTGGTTGAATCACAAATGAGCGCAAGAACGCCTTCATCTCCAATCGCTTTCAAACGGGCGGCATCAGTGGTCCATCCCGCAATCGGCGTCTCATCGATTTTCCAATCACCCGTATGAACAACTGTTCCGAGCGGCGTGCGAATAGCCAGTGCGGTTGATTCAGGAATCGAATGCGCAACCGGAATGACTTCAACCTCGAAAGGCTCGAGCTCCAAGCGATCACCCGGCTCCATCAAAGTGAGCGCGAGCCGCTTTTGCATCGGATCAGATTGACGACGAATATCGAATAGACCAGCAGCAAAACGCGTGGCGTAAATCGGCGGCTTGCCCAAACGCGGATAGAGATCCATCAACGCACCGATATGATCCTCATGAGCATGGGTGATGATAATCGCTTTGAGATTCTTTTTGACGCCTTCAAGAAATTTGAGATCGGGCAAAACGAGATCAATGCCGGGCAATTCAGGACCCGCGAAGCTCACGCCGCAATCAACCAAAATCCATTCACGCTTATGCGGCAGGCCATAACCGTAAAGCGCAGCATTCATGCCGATTTCGCCGAGACCGCCCAGCGCGCAAAACACAAAATCGACTTTAGACTCCGCCATTAGGCGTTCCCTTCGCTTTGATAAAAGACATCGCCAGCAATGACTGCCACGATGGTTCCCGACTGTTCGAGCAAGAGCCGCCCTTCTGGATCAAGCCCCTTGAACAAGCCCTGTCGTTCCTCTTTACGGTCGCGCACGACAATCGGACCGCCCAGACCATGCGCGGCGTCGAGCCACGCCCCCCGAATGACGGCAAACCCCACTCCGCTCTTGTAAAGCGCTAGAGTCTTGTCGAACGCATGAGCAAAGGCCGCAAACACCTCACCAACCGAAGTCGATATACCGGCCTCTGCAAGATTGGTTACGGGATAAAGCGTCTCGGACGGATGATGCACGACATTGATGCCACAGCCGATCACAATGCCAATATGCCCATCTGCCGATGATGTGCCCTCAACAAGAATGCCTGAAATTTTTCGCCCATCAACGAGTACATCATTCGGCCATTTGAGCGAGACACGATCACTATCAAGGCCCAAAGCAAGCAGCGTCTCATGAATAGCCAAAGCTGCAACAAAGCCGAGTTGAAAGGCTAAATTCTGTGGCGCCGGATCAACAAGCGCGAGTGACGCATAGAGATTGCCCGGTTTTGAAACCCATTGTCGACCGAGCCGCCCGCGACCACCCGTTTGACTCGAAGCAATCACGAAATGCCGCGACGCTCCACCTCTCCGCAGATGATCCATGGCAAGATCATTCGTGGAGCCTACATTCGCATGATGTTCGAGCGTAAAGCCTGACCGCGCCGCGGCGGAAACGAAGTTCACGATTAGAACAAGGACTTTGCGGCCAATGACGCGGCATTAACGAGTGGAGCTGGCGCAAGCACAAAAGCTAAAACCAAAATGGCTGCAACTGATGCAACAAAGCGAATAGCTACCGGAGCAGGCGTGAAGGCTTCACGCGGTTCATCAAAATAGATGATCTTGACGATGCGCAGATAATAATAAGCACCGACAACGCTGGTAACCACCCCAATAACTGCAAGCGGATAAAGCTTCGCATTTACAGCCGCTAAAAACACATACCATTTCGCGAAAAATCCCGCGAGCGGCGGAACGCCCGCAAGAGAGAACATCAACATCGCAAAAGCAAAGGCAAGCGCCGGATTGGTGCGTGCCAGACCGGCAAGCTCATTGATATCCTCGAGATAATGACCCTTACGGTTCATCGCGAGCACACAAGCAAAGGCGCCAAAGCTGGTGACAAGATAAATCGCAAGATATGTGGCTACACCTGCTACGCCTTCAGGCGAACCAGCAGCAATACCCACCAACACATACCCAATATGACCGATCGATGAGTAAGCCAAAAGACGTTTGATATTCCTCTGCCCGATGGCGGCAAAGGCCCCAAGACCCATGGACGCAATGGAAATGAACACAATCACTTGCTGCCACTGTGTTTCAATGCCGGGGAAGGCTTGCTCAATAACACGGATGAGCAGCGCTACGGCCGCAATCTTAGGCCCAACCGCGAAGAATGCCGTCACCGGTGTTGGTGCGCCTTCATAAACATCAGGCGTCCACATATGAAACGGAACAGCAGAAATTTTGAATGAAAGCCCGGCAAGAATAAACACAAGTCCGAAGATTGCTCCGACCGATGCGCCCGATGACAGTGATTTCGCAATGGCAGCGAATGACACTGCGCCCGTCATACCATAGACAAGCGATGCACCATAAAGAAGCATGCCTGATGATAGCGCGCCGAGGACAAAATATTTGAGACCGGCCTCAGTGGACTTCACATTGTCACGGTCAAAGGACGCGATGACATAAAGTGACAGAGACGAAAGTTCGAGACCAAGATAAAGCGCAATTAGATCATTCGCCGAAATCATCAACATCATGCCGAGCGTGGCAATCAAGATGAGTAGCGGAAACTCAAAAGCCTGCCGCTTTGTATCCTTCAGATAAGAATCCGCGATATAAAGCGTGATGATCGACCCCCAAAGCACGGCAATTTTCATAAAACGCGCAAAGCCATCGAGAATAAAAGCACCACCGAAAGCTTCGACCCGGGTCCCTGACGACAAATAAACAAGAATGAGCGCCACAGCGAGAACAAGCATCACGAGCCAGCGCACAAAAGCGTAGGACTTATCTCCGAAGACCGCGCCGAATAGCACAAGGGCCAAAGCGCCTATACCCGTAAAGAGCTCGGGAATGGCAGGCGCTATGACCGGAAGAGCAGCAAGAGGCGATGACATCGACTAAACCTTATGGTGCAAGAAGTGATGCGGTTTTCACAGAGCTAACGGCCGCCTTGATCGAGGCCAACAAAGGCTCCGTTGGCACGGAGACTACGTCAAGAATGGCATTCGCGTGGAAACCAAAATAAATCGTGAGAAAAGCGAGCGGAACAAGGAGCGTTGCTTCACGCAAATTGATGTCCTTGATGGTCATCAATTCCGGCTTCACGAGCTTGCCCAGAACAACACGCGCATACATCCAAAGCGCATAGGTTGCAGAAAGCACAACGCCGGTAGTCGCAAACAGCGCAATCCATGAATTGGCAATTCGCGATCCAAGTAGGGTCAAGAATTCGCCGATGAAACCGCATGTACCCGGAAGGCCGACATTGCCCATCGTGAAAATGAGCATAACGGCGGCGTAAAGCGGCATACGATGAACGAGCCCCCCATAGGCCGAAATTTCTCGCGTATGCATCCGGTCATAGATGACACCGACACAAAGGAAGAGCGCGGCTGAAATGATGCCATGGCTGATCATCTGGAACATGGCGCCTTCGATGCCCTGCTCCGTCAAAGTGAAAATGCCGAGCGTGACATAACCCATATGTGCCACGGATGAATAAGCGATGAGCTTTTTCACATCCTCTTGCACAAGCGCCACGAGCGACGTGTAGATGATCGCGCCGAGTGAGAGGAAGAACATGAAATGCGCGAACTCAGCTGACGCAATCGGGAACATCGGCAATGAAAAGCGCAAGAACCCATAACCGCCCATCTTCAAGAGAATAGCGGCAAGGATGACGGAGCCTGCGGTCGGCGCTTCAACGTGAGCGTCTGGTAGCCATGTGTGAAGCGGCCACATTGGCATCTTGACGGCGAAAGACGCAAAGAACCCGATCCAAAGCCATTTTTGCATGGAAGCCGGGAAAGCGAATTTCATCAATGTTGGTATGTCGGTTGTGCCGGCTGTCCAATACATCGCCATGATGGCAACAAGCATCAAGACAGATCCAAGCAATGTGTAGAGGAAGAATTTAAAGCTCGCATAAATGCGGCGCTTGCCACCCCACACACCGATGATCAGGAACATCGGAATGAGGCCCGCCTCGAAGAAGACATAGAAAAGAACGAGATCAAGCGCTGCGAACACGCCGATCATCAACGCTTCAAGCACAAGAAACGCGATCATATATTCAGCAACGCGCTTCTCAACTGACACCCACGACGCCACAATGCAGAACGGCATCAAGAAGGTTGAAAGCAGTATAAAGGGCATCGAATAGCCATCAACACCCAGTTTGAAGCGGATGGCATCCGAAATCCACGGACCCTCTTCAACGAGCTGAAATGCAGGACTCGTTGGATCAAAGCGATACCAAGCGAGCACTGACACCGCAAAGGTCACGAGCGTTGTGATCAAGGCAATCCAGCGGATATTGTTTAAGGTGCCCTCGCGGCCCTTCGGTACAAACAGAATAAAAGCGGCACCGATGAGAGGAATGAGGATCAGAGTGGAGAGAAGATTATGCATCAGTGCGCTCCACCGAACATGTACCACGTAACGAAGACCGCAAGACCGATCAACATCGCAAACGCATAGTGATAGAGGTAGCCGGATTGAAGTTTAACGGCGCCCGCCGCGATATTCGAAACACGGGCGGCCACACCATCAGGACCGATGCCGTCGATGACGCGGCCATCGCCCTGTTTCCATAAGAAGCGGCCAATCGCCTTTGCAGGGTTGACGAAAATGAAATCATAGATCTCGTCAAAATACCATTTGTTGAGCAAGAAACGATAAAGGATTGGCTGGCTCTCAGCGAGTTCACGCGGCAGATGTGGCTTGGCGACATAGAAGAGGAACGCCAGAAGGAAACCCAAAATCATCATGACAAAGGGCGAATATTTCACCCAACCCGGGACGCCATGCATATCATGAAGAATATGATTGTTTTCACCAGTGAAGAGCGCGCCCTTCCAGAAGTGATCGTAAGATTCGCCAATAAAGACCGGAGCGAAAACAAAACCCGCAACAAGCGCGCCGATTGAGAGCAGCAAGAGCGGCAACAACATCACAAAGGGCGCTTCATGGGGTTCATGTGAATCACGACCGTGATCATCGTGACCATGGGCGTGGTGGCCATGATCATCATGGCCATGCGCTGTATGACCCCAACGCGGCTTGCCGGTGAAGGTTAAGAAAAACAGACGCCAAGAATAGAAGCTTGTCATGAAGGCAGCGGCAACGAGCAGAATGAACGCGTAGGTTTGCGCAGCGTTATGCGAGGCAAAAGCCGCCTCAATAATTGCATCTTTTGAAAAATAACCCGCGGTCATCGGAAAGCCGGTCAGCGCAAGAGTGCCTATCGCCATCATCGTGGTGGTGAACGGAATCTTTCCGGCAAGCCCCCCCATCTTACGGATATCTTGTTCATGATGCATGGCGTGGATGACCGAGCCCGCGCCCAAGAACAACAACGCTTTGAAGAACGCATGCGTAAAGAGATGGAAAATACCCGCTCCATAAGCGCCCGAACCAAGCGCCACAAACATGTAACCCAATTGTGAGCAGGTCGAATAAGCAATAACGCGCTTGATGTCGTTTTGAACAAGACCGACTGTTGCCGCAAAAAACGCCGTCGTTGCACCAACCACAACAACGACCGTAAGAGCTGCCGGCGCCGCTTCAAATAAAGGCGACAAGCGCGCGACCATAAAGACGCCTGCTGTCACCATGGTCGCCGCATGAATCAAAGCCGAAACAGGTGTTGGGCCTTCCATGGCATCCGGCAACCAGGTGTGGAGAAGGAATTGCGCGGATTTCCCCATAGCGCCGATAAAGAGCAGAAGACAAATGATGGTCAACGCGTCCCAATCAATACCGATAAAATCGACCTTCACGCCTTGCAACATCTCAATCTTGCCGAACAAGGCGTCAAACTCGACCGTGCCGGTCAAAACGAAAATGACAAAAATACCGAAGGCAAAGCCGAAATCGCCAACGCGATTGACGATGAAGGCTTTCATAGACGCAGCGACTGCAGTCGGGCGATCATACCAGAAACCAATCAGCAAATAGGACGCGAGGCCAACACCTTCCCAACCAAAGAACATCTGAACGAGATTGTCAGACGTCACCAACATCAACATCGCAAAAGTAAAGAGCGACAGATAGGCGAAGAACCGCGGCCGCGACGGGTCCTCATGCATGTACCCAATCGAATAAAGATGCACGAGCGCCGATACCGAATTGACGACCACCAACATCACAGCGGTAAGCGTATCAACGCGTAGGGACCAATCGACTTCGAATGAACCCGAACGGATCCATGAGGCAATCATATGAACCTTGCCGCCGCCGCCATAGCCAACATTGACAAAGGTGACCCACGAAAACACTGCAGCGGCCAACATAAGGCCGGTCGTGGCGATCTCACTCGCGCGCGCGCCAATCACACGGCCCAAAAGGCCAGCGATTAAGAAACCAAGGAGCGGGAAAAAGACAATTGCCTGGATCATGACGATTTAAGCGGATGCACCCGCTCAACCTTTCATCGTGTTGATGTCTTCAACCGCAATGGAGCCACGATTGCGATAGAAGACGACAAGAATAGCCAAACCGATCGCCGCTTCAGCAGCCGCAACCGTGAGGATGAGTAGCGCAAACACCTGACCAATCAGATTTCCGCCATAACTTGAGAACGCGACAAGATTGATATTGACCGACAGCAGAATGAGTTCGATCGACATCAAGATGACGATGACATTTTTTCGATTGATGAAAATGCCTAACACGCCAAGCGTGAAGAGAATGGCGGAGACCGTGAGATATTGACCTAATCCGATCATGACCCTTCCTTACAACCCTTGGCCCGGCGCAACTTTGCGCACTTCCATGGCGGTTTCTTTCGTCCGCGCGACTTGGGTCGCAATATCTTGTCGCTTTACATTCGAACGATGCTGCAGAGTGAGAACAATCGCCCCAATCATGGCGACAAGGAGAACAAGACCCGCCGTTTGGAAATAGTAAATATAATCTGTGTAGAGCACGCGACCCAACGCCTCTGTATTTGAAATGCTTGGATCAAGCGTCGGAGTCGTGCGCGCGGTACCGGGGCTTACGAGATAGGTACCAATGACCATCGCCAATTCTACAAAAAGAATGAGGCCGAGGATGACGCCGAGCGGAAGATGTTTTGCAAAGCCCTGTTTAAGTTCGGCAAAATCGACATCAAGCATCATCACAACAAAGAGGAAAAGAACGGCGACAGCGCCAACATAGACGACGATTAAAATCATCGCCAAAAATTCCGCCCCCATAAGCAGGAACAGGCCAGCAGCATTCACGAATGCCAAGATCAAGAACAAAACCGAATGAACGGGATTACGCGCCACGATCACCATGAGCGCCGAGCCGATCATGACGGCAGAGAAGAGATAGAAGAAGGCCTGAGCGACGCTCATATCCATGATCCCGTTAGAGCCTAGCGCCAGCGCGCATCAGCTTTGATGTTACGTTCAATCTCGCGTTCCCAGCGCGCGCCATTCTCAAGCAACCGCTCTTTGTCATAGAACAGCTCTTCGCGCGTCTCGGTAGCGAATTCAAAATTAGGGCCTTCGACAATGGCATCCACCGGGCAGGCTTCTTGGCAGAAGCCGCAATAGATGCATTTCGTCATGTCGATGTCATAGCGTGTCGTGCGGCGCGTGCCATCATTTCGGCGCGGACCGGCTTCAATCGTGATCGCCTGTGCGGGGCAGATTGCTTCGCAGAGTTTGCACGCGATACAACGTTCCTCACCATTTGGGTAGCGGCGCAACGCATGTTCTCCCCGGAAGCGCGGGCTCACGGGATTTTTTTCGAACGGATAATTAATCGTCGCCTTAGGCTTAAAGAAATATCGCATCGACAAGATAAACGCGCCGACGAATTCTTTCAAAAGAAGTGATTTGGCTGCCTGTTGCAATGACATGATTTATTCCCTCACTGCCCCGGCGCCCAGCCGGTATATTGCAACACACCGGCAACAGCGACGACCATAAAGAGAGAGATGGGGAGAAACACTTTCCAGCCCAAGCGCATCAATTGGTCATAGCGGTAACGCGGCACAAAGGCCTTCACCATCGAGAACATGAAGAAGACGAGGCAGGTTTTAATGACAAACCACACAACGCCCGGCACCCATGTGAAAGGCGCGACATCAAATGGTGGCAACCAACCACCCAAGAAGAGAATTGTCGTCAACGCGCACATCGTAACGATGGCAACATATTCTCCAAGCATGAACATCATATAAGGTGTTGAG